>NZ_JASCXL010000058.1:0-62001 GCF_030010595.1 Streptomyces sp. CC224B
CGCGACCGGGCACCCGCCCGTGAGGAGCGCAGCGCAGGCCATGGCAGAGTCTCTCGTGGAGCGCCGCTCCATCGACGTCGTACCGGACGCGGAGCGGCACGGCACCGCCTTCAGCCAGTTCACCCTCTGGCTCGGCGCGAACCTCCAGATCACGGCGGTCGTCACGGGCGCCCTCGCGGTCGTCTTCGGCGGCGACGTGGTGTGGTCGGTCGTCGGCCTGCTGCTCGGCAACGTCCTCGGCGGCGCCGTCATGGCCCTGCACTCGGCGCAGGGCCCGAAGCTGGGCCTGCCGCAGATGATCCAGTCCCGGGCGCAGTTCGGGGTGCGCGGCGCCGCCGTGCCGCTCCTCCTGGTGATCCTGATGTACGTCGGCTTCTTCGCCAGCGGCAGCGTGCTCGCCGGGCAGGCCACGGCCGAGCTGACGCACACGGGCGACACGACGGGCATCATCCTGTTCGCGGTGGTCACGGCGGTGACGGCGGCCGTCGGCTACCGCGTGATCCACGCCCTCGGCCGGGTGGCGAGCGTGATCTGCGCGCTCGCCTTCGTCTACCTCGGCGCCCGCCTCCTGGACCGCGTGGAGCTGTCCGCGCTGCTGTCCGACGCGCACTTCGACCTGCCCGTCTTCCTGCTCGCCGTCTCCCTGTCGGCGTCGTGGCAGCTCGCCTTCGGCCCGTACGTCGCGGACTACTCGCGCTACCTGCCGCGCGCCACCTCGGGCCGCGCCACCTTCTGGTGGACGCTGTCCGGCTCAGCCCTCGGCTCGCAGTGGTCGATGACGTTCGGCGTGCTGGTGGCGGCGAGCGCGGGCGACGCGTTCATGGACCGCCAGGTCGCGTACGTGGTCGAGCTGGGCGGCACCGGCCTGGTGGCGTCGTTCCTGTACTTCGTCATCGCGCTCGGCAAGCTGACCATCAACGTGCTCAACACCTACGGCGGCTTCATGTCGATGGTGACCGGTGTCGGCGGCTTCCGCACCCAGAAAGCGCTGTCACCGCGCGGCCGGGCCGCGTACATCGCTCTCATCATGGTCGCGGGCACGACGGTGGCCCTGCTCGGCAAGGACAGCTTCCTGACGTCCTTCAAGGACTTCCTGCTGTTCCTGCTGACGTTCTTCACCCCGTGGTCGGCGATCAACCTGGTCGACTACTACCTGATCTCCAAGGAGCGGTACGACATCCCGGCCCTGTTCGACCCGCACGGCCGGTACGGGGCGTGGCGCTGGGACGCGCTCACGGTGTACGGGATCGGGCTCGCGGCCCAACTGCCCTTTCTGGTCACCCACTTCTACACCGGGCCGTTGGTGGACCGGCTGGGCGGCGCGGACATCTCCTGGATCGTGGGGCTCGCCGTCCCGGCGCTCCTGTACTGGCTGCTCGCCCGGCGCGCCCCCGCGGGCACCCCGCCGCAGCCCCCGCCCGGCCGGGTGGCCGCGTCACGGACCGGTATGGAGGGGCCCAAGAACTGACGCGCACTTACCCAAGGCTGCACCAAGGGAAGTTGGCGACAGGAACGGTGCACCTACCGTGAACCACCCTTTTCCGCCGCACCTGAGGACGTACCATGCCCGCCACCTCCCGCCGCCCCGTCCACCGCCGCACCGCCCTGACCGCCACCGCCGCCACGGCGCTCGCCTCCGCCACGGGTGCCGCCTCGGCCGCACCGGGCCGGGCCGGGGCCGTGCGCCGCCCCAGGACCGCGCAGGAGGCCCTGGAGACCCTCATGGAGGGCAACCGCCGCTGGGCCGAGATCCACTCCCGGCACCCGCACGAGGACCGCGGGCGCCGCCGCTCACTCACCCACGAGCAGCACCCCTTCGCGACGGTCCTGAGCTGCGTCGACTCGCGCGTGCCGCCGGAGCTGCTCTTCGACCAGGGCCTCGGCGACCTGCTCTGCGTGCGCACCGCCGGCGAGGTGCTCGACGAGGCGGTCCTCGGCTCCCTCCAGTTCGGCGTCGAGGAGCTGGAGACACCGCTGATACTCGTCCTCGGCCACGAGCGCTGCGGGGCGGTGGGGGCCGCGATACAGCAGCTCCGCACGGGCAGACCCGTCACCGGTCACCTCGCCCGGCTCGTCGAGTCCATCGGCCCCGCCGCCTGGGCCTGCCGCGACCTGCCCGGCGACTGGGTCGAGCACACGGTCGCCGCGCACGCCCGCCGCATGCGCGACACCCTGCGCGCGGACAGCGCCTTCCGCCCGGCCACCGTCCTCGCCGCCCGCTTCGACCTCGACACCGGGCGGGTACGGATCCTGCGCTAGGGAGCTCCGCGGCTTCCGGGGGTCTGCCCCGTGCGGAAAGGGGGGTTAGCCCCACTGACCGGGCGGGGCCGGACGCGTACCGTGACCGGTATGGAAGCCACCCGTGACGCCGAACTCAAGAAGGAACTCGACGCCGCCCTGCACGCGCGCAAGGACCTCGGCGAAGAGTACGAGTCCGCGCTCGTCGACTCCTTCCTCGAAAAGGTCGAGAAGCGGCTCGACAGCACGATCGACCGGCAGATGCGCCGTCACCTGGCCGAGCAGCAGATGATCATGGCCCGCAACGCGAGGAACCCCGCCAGCGGGGTCGACTCCTGGGGCGAGCGCTTCGGCTTCGGCATCGTCTCGCTCATCCTCGCGATCCCGCTCTCGGCGATCGGCGTGGTGAACGCGGGGCTCTCCGGGCTGTTCGTCACGTGGTTCGGCATCGTCGGCGTCAACGCGGTGCACGCCGCGCGGGGCACGGGGCTCCTCGCCCTCGCCCGCCGCCGCGACCGCGACCGCGGCCCCGACTGGACGGACTGAGCCCGACCCCGTCCTAGCGGGTCGCGGCCGCGGTCCCGCCCCGGCGGCGGGTCCGCCGTCCGACGAGCCCGGGTGGCACGGTTTCAGCCCGTCCGGCGCTTGAGGACGAGCGCGCCGGCGCGATGAGCGGGCGGGTGGGCGGGGGAAGAGCCCGACGACGGCCCGGGGCAGCCCAGGAGTGAGCCCGCGCGGAGCGCGGGGACCGCCGCACCCCCGGCCGCGCGGCCGGGGGACGGGACGACGGCGGTCCCCGCGAGGGACGGGCGCCAGGTCAGGGCCGGCGCTCACGTCCGGGCGTCACGAGAGGTCCGGGAGCCGCTCCGGAAGCCCTGACGCCGACACCCCCTACGATGCCGGAGCCGTGTTAAGCGGGTGCTGCGCGAACGTGTCGCCCTCGTACCGGTTCCGCGAAGTCACGGCCTCGGCCGCGGCGCGCCCGACCCCGAGAGGACGAGGTCAGCTTCCCTGCTGCCCCGCCAGGAAGGCCAGCAGGTCCTGGCGGCTGACCACGCCCGTGGGCTTGCCCTCGACCAGGACGATCGCCGCGTCCGCGTCGCCGAGCACCGACATCAGGTCCCCGACGGGCTCGCCGGAGCCGACCTGCGGCAGCGGGTCGGACATGTGCTTCTCCAGCGGGTCGTGCAACGACGCCCGCTGCGTGAACAGCGCGTCGAGCAGCTCCCGCTCCACCACCGAGCCGATGACCTCCGCGGCCATGACGTCGGGGTGTCCCGCGCCCGGCTTCACGATGGGCATCTGCGAGACCCCGTACTCGCGCAGCACCTCGATCGCCTCGCCGACGGTCTCCTCCGGGTGCATGTGGACGAGCGAGGGCAGCTCGCCGCCCTCCTTGCGGCGCAGCACGTCGCCGACGCGCGGCTGGTCGCCGGCCTGCTCCAGGAAGCCGTAGTCGTTCATCCACTCGTCGCTGAAGATCTTGCTCATGTAGCCGCGGCCGCTGTCGGGCAGCAGCACCACCACGACGTCGTCCGGGCCGAGGCCCTCGGCGACGCGCAGGGCGGCGACGACCGCCATGCCGCAGGAGCCGCCGACGAGCAGCCCCTCCTCCTTGGCCAGGCGGCGGGTCATCTGGAAGGAGTCCTTGTCGGAGACGGCGACGATGTCGTCCGTCACGTTCCGGTCGTAGGCGCTCGGCCAGAAGTCCTCACCGACGCCCTCGACGAGGTACGGCCGCCCGGACCCGCCGGAGTACACCGAGCCCTCCGGGTCGGCGCCGATGATCTTCACCTTGCCGCCCGAGACCTCCTTCAGGTACCCGCCCGTGCCGGAGATCGTGCCGCCCGTGCCGATGCCCGTGACGAAGTGGGTGATCTTCCCCTCCGTCTGCTCCCACAGCTCCGGGCCGGTGGAGTGGTAGTGGGACAGCGGGTTGTTGGGGTTGGAGTACTGGTCCGGCTTCCAGGCGTCCGGGATCTCCCGCACGAGCCGGTCGGAGACGTTGTAGTACGAGTCCGGGTGCTCGGGGTCGACGGCGGTCGGGCAGACCACCACCTCGGCACCGTACGCGCGCAGCACGTTGATCTTGTCGGTGCTCACCTTGTCCGGGCACACGAAGACGCACTTGTAGCCCTTCTGCTGGGCCACGATGGCGAGACCGACACCGGTGTTGCCGCTGGTCGGCTCGACGATCGTGCCGCCGGGGCGCAGCTCGCCACTGGCCTCGGCCGCCTCGATCATGCGCAGGGCGATGCGGTCCTTCACGGAGCCGCCCGGATTGAAGTACTCGACCTTGGCGAGAACGGTGGCCCGCAGGCCCTCCGTCACGTTGTTGAGCCTGACCAGCGGGGTGTTGCCGACGAGGCTGATCATCGAGTCGTGGAATCGCACCGTTGTCTCCGTGTATCCGGCCGGGTATCCGGGTCGCGGCGTCGCGTGGGTTCGACCGCCGCACGAGGGGTCTTGGTCATGCTTGCTTCGGTAGACGTCAGCCTACGGGGCCATCTGCCCGCTTCACCTCTCCGCGCGATTGGCCGACCGGCTCCACGGGGCAAGGACTGGTTGTACGGGCCGCACGGCACGGCCCGTACGGGACGCACGGCACGGCTCCACAACGAACGACCTGGCAGGGGTGACCGCGGGGATGTCGAGGGCGAGGGTGGCGCGGCGCATCGCCGCGGGCGCGGCGTACGGCGGCGGAGGCATCGGGCTGCTCGGCGCGGCCACGATCGGGCTCGTCCTCGCGGAGGTGCAGCTTGCCAAGCGTTCCGTGGGCAACGGCGGGTACGGGGATCCGCCGCGGGCCGACGGGCGGTACGGGGCGCCGTTCGCGGCCCGTGCCGGGTCCGCTGAGCCGCTGCGGTTCGCGGTGCTCGGGGACTCCACGGCCGCCGGGCTCGGGGTGCACCGGGCGCGGCAGACACCCGCCGCGCTGCTCGCCGCCGGGCTCGCCGCGGTGGCCGAGCGGCCGGTGGACCTGCGGGTGGTGGCGAAGGCCGGGGCGCAGTCCGACGACCTGGACCGGCAGGTCACGCTGGTCCTGTCGGACGAGACAGGCGGGGTGCCCGACGTGTGCGTGGTGATGATCGGGGCCAACGACGTGACGCACCGGATGCCGCCCACGCGGTCGGTGCGGCTGCTGTCCACGGCGGTGCGCAGACTGCGCACCGCGGGCGCCGAGGTGGTCGTTGGCACGTGTCCGGACCTGGGCACGATCGAGCCCGTGTACCAGCCGCTGCGGTGGCTGGCCCGCCGGGTCTCGCGGCAGCTGGCCGCGGCGCAGACGATCGGCGTGGTGGAGCAGGGCGGGCGCACGGTGTCGCTGGGCGACCTGCTGGGCCCGGAGTTCGCGGCGAACCCCCGCGAGTTGTTCGGTCCCGACAACTACCACCCCTCGGCGGAGGGGTACGCCACGGCGGCCATGGCGCTCCTGCCCACCCTGTGCGCGGCGCTCGGTCTGTGGCCGGAGGAGGAGCGGCCCGACGTGTCGCGGCGCGAGGGGTTCCTGCCGGTGGCACGGGCGGCGGCCCAGGCCGCGGCCGAGGGCGGCACCGAGGTCACGGGCGCGGCGCCCGGCGGCCACCGGGGCCCCTTCGCCCTCCTCAAGCGCCGGCGCCGCCGCCGCATCCAGACCCCGGCCCCGACCCCGATCGCCTGAAGCGTCTGGCGCCCCCCGCTGTGGGTGGTCGTCCCCCGGGGCGATGGGGGACACCTCCTGCGCGAAAGCAGCCAACCCGCACCGGCGAAGCCGTTGGTCATGGGCGGGCGGGTGGGCACCCCCGCCGCGGCAGCGGCGGCACCACCCGCCCGCCGCAAGCCGAACCCCGCGGCCGAACCCCGCTCCGCCCGCGCCCAGAGCGACCCGCGTCACAGCCCCCAAGCCGTGACCCTGACGCTACGGGCCGGTAACTTCCCAGTAGGCCCTGCCCGTTACCAGCCCTGTCCGTCTCCCCTGGAGCCCCAGATGCCCGAAGCCGTGATCGTCTCCGCAGCCCGCTCCCCCATCGGCCGTGCCGGCAAGGGGTCCCTCAAGGAGCTGCGCCCCGACGACCTGACCGCCACGATCGTCCAGGCCGCGCTGGACAAGATCCCGGCCCTCGACCCCCGGGACATCGACGACCTGATGCTCGGCTGCGGTCTGCCCGGCGGCGAGCAGGGGCACAACCTCGGCCGGATCGTGGCCGTGCAGATGGGCATGGACCACCTGCCGGGCTGCACCATCACCCGGTACTGCTCCTCGTCCCTGCAGACGTCCCGCATGGCCCTGCACGCCATCAAGGCGGGCGAGGGCGACGTGTTCGTCTCGGCGGGCGTGGAGATGGTCTCGCGGTTCCAGAAGGGCTCCAGCGACGGGCTGCCGGACACCCACAACCCGCTGTTCGCCGAGGCCGAGGCCCGCACCGCCGCCCGCGCCCAGGAGACCGGCACCGACTGGCACGACCCGCGCGAGGACGGGCTGCTCCCGGACGCGTACATCGCGATGGGCCAGACCGCCGAGAACCTGGCCCGGCTCAAGGGCATCACCCGCGAGGAGATGGACGAGTTCGGCGTACGGTCCCAGAACCTCGCCGAGGAGGCCCTCAAGAACGGCTTCTGGGAGCGGGAGATCACCCCGGTCACCCTCCCCGACGGCACGGTCGTCAGCAAGGACGACGGGCCCCGCGCGGGCGTCACCATGGAGGGCGTCGCGGGCCTCAAGCCGGTCTTCCGCCCCGACGGCCTGGTCACCGCGGGCAACTGCTGTCCGCTCAACGACGGCGCCGCCGCGCTCGTCATCATGTCCGACACCAAGGCGCGCGAGCTCGGCCTGACCCCGCTGGCCCGGATCGTGTCGACCGGCGTCTCCGCGCTCTCCCCGGAGATCATGGGGTACGGCCCCGTGGAGGCCAGCAAGCAGGCCCTGAAGCGCGCCGGGCTCACCATCGGCGACATCGACCTGGTCGAGATCAACGAGGCCTTCGCCGCCCAGGTCATCCCCTCCTACCGGGACCTGGACATCCCGCTGGAGAAGCTGAACGTCAACGGCGGCGCGATCGCCGTCGGCCACCCCTTCGGCATGACCGGCGCCCGCATCACCGGCACGCTGATCAACAGCCTCCAGTTCCACGACAAGCAGTTCGGCCTGGAGACGATGTGCGTCGGCGGCGGCCAGGGCATGGCGATGGTCATCGAACGTCTCAGCTAATACTGCACGCACCTCCATCCTTTCGTGACCCAATCTCCCCCAGGATGTGACCTATCTCCTGGGGGAGATGCATATGCCCAGGTCAGGCGAGTCCGTAAGGAAGCGCCGGGCCCAAAGTCCTGTCCCTTTCATGACGTATTGCACTGACACCGCGATCGTGCAGGCTTCAAGCTGATGTAGGAAGTCGGGGGTCGACTTGAAACCGGGAGTACGTCAGTGAGCGCCATGCACATCGCCTTGCTGCTCTCCGCGGCCGCTGCCACGGCCGTGGGCGCCGCGTCCCTGCGCACCGTGCGGGGACTGCGGCAGCAGATCACCGAGCTGCGCGCCGAGCTCGCCGAGAGCCGCGGCGCCACGGCCGCCGGCCAGGCCACCGTGCCGGCCGCCCGCACCTCGGTGGACACCGACGAGATACGCGCGGCGGTCGCCGACGCCCTCGCCGAGGAGCGGGAGCGGGAGCTGGCCGAGGCGCGCGCGTTCTGGGCCGCGCAGGAGGCCCGCGACATCGCGGACGCCCCCTCGCTCCTGGGCGGGCTGCCCGAGAGCGTCGCGGACGAGCTGTTCCTGCCGCGCCAGGCCGACCTGGCGGGTCTGGAACCGGACAGCCTGGAGCCGGTCGTCGAGCCCTTCGCCGACCCCGAGGAGTTCGCGGGCGACTCCCCCGAGCTGGCCGCGGCCCGCCGCCGCCACCCCTCGCACCCCGACTTCGTACCGGTGCAGTCCCCCGCGTACACCGACCACGAGCGCACGGTGGCCTGCCTGGAGGAGCTCGCCGACGCCCGCACGGCCCTGGCCGACGTCCGCCCGGGCCCGCTCGGCACGCTCGACGTCTACGTCTTCGCCGACGGCACCACGCTGTGCATGACGCCGGGCCACCGCGAGACCGCGGAGCTGCTCGCCGCCGCCCTGCGCGACGGCCAGGCACCGGTGCTGCTCGGCGGCTCGGGCGTCTCCGGCGCGTACGCCCTGACGTTCGCCTGCGGTACGGAGAACGTCTACATCCTCGCGGACCGCGTCATCGCCTCCGTCTGAGCCCCGGCCGGCCACCACCGGCCCCGGCCGCGTCCCGGCCGAGCCCCGGCCGCCTCCCGCGCGGCGGGCCCGAGCCCGCCCGGCCTCCGGCGGGCCCGACTCACACCCCGGCCCGCGTCAGCGACTCCTCCACCAGCCGTACCGCCTCCGCCAGCTCCCGCTCGTCGCGCAGGACGACCGCCAGGTCCCGCCCCGCCACGGTGATCTGGTCGGCGGCCGCGAACATCCCGGCGTCCGGCATCACCCGGGGCTCGGCCCCCGGCGCCTCGGCGAGCTGGGCCCGCACCGCCAACTCGCGGGCCAGGGCCAGCGCTTCCGCGGCGGCCCCGCGCTGGAGCCGGGACTGGGGCGCGGCCCGCAGCCGGTCGGCGAAACGGTCCACGGCGGCGATCAAGGGTGTCGTATCGAGCACGCCCCGACCCTATGTGCCGAGCCGGGACTGTTGCCAATAACGGAACGCTCAGGCACGGTGGCGTGAAGGACGGACCACATCGAACGCGTCCGGAGGCGCCGATGTCCCAAGTCTTCTCCGAAGAGACCCACCGGAATCTGCTGGCTCGCATCCCCCACTGCACCGGTCGTGAAGTCTCCGACTGGCTGCGCACCGTCGACGAGGGCCCCTCCCTCTTCCGTTTCGAGGAGAAGGTGAGCTGGCTCCGCGGCGAGCACGACCTGGCGTACGGCCACGCCAAGGCGATCATCCACGAGTACGACCTCAGGCGCGCCGCGCGCAAACTGGGCTGACCCCCGACCCCCGCATCTCCCCCGACCTCCACGACGACAGACGAAGGGCCCGCGGAAGTCGCTTCCGCGGGCCCTTCGGTCGTACCGGGGTGGTGCCGTACGTCAGTCGTTCCCCTGCAGGATGGCGATCAGGCGCAGGAACTCCAGGTAGATCCAGACCAGCGTCATCGTGAGGCCGAAGGCGGCGAGCCAGGCCTCCTCACGCGGGGCGCCGTACGCGATGCCGTCCTCGACCTGCTTGAAGTCCAGGGCCAGGAAGCACGCGCCGAGCAGCACGCCGATGATGCCGAACATGATGCCGAGGCCGCCGCTGCGGAAGCCCAGGCCGTCACCGCCGCCGAAGACGGCGAACAGCAGGTTGACCGCCATCAGCAGGACGAAGCCGAGGGTCGCGGCCATCACGAAGCCGTAGAACCGGCGGTTGACGCGGATCCAGCCCGCCTTGTACGCCACCAGGACGGCGAGGAACACGGCCATCGTGCCCAGCACGGCCTGCATGGCCGCGCCGTTCGCGATGCGGTTGTCGACGACGCTGGAGACGACGCCGAGGAAGACGCCCTCCAGGGCCGCGTACCCCAGGATCAGCGCCGGGGACGCCGTGCGCTTGAAGGCCTGGACGAAGCCCAGGAGCATCGCGACGAGGGCGGCGCCGATCGCGATGCCGTACGACTTGCCGATGTTCGCGTCGTCGACGGGGAGCAGCGCCCAGGCGAGCGCCGCCGTGACGACGAGGACGCCGAGCGTGGTGGCCGTGCGCATGACGACGTCGTCCATCGTCATACGGCCGGTGGTCACCGGGGCCTGGGGCGGGGCGCCCTGGAGGTCCTGCTGGGCGTACGGGTTGGTGGGGGCCTGCTGGCCCGCGTAGGGGTTGCCCTGGGCGTAGGGACTGCCCTGGGCGTACGGGTTCGCCTGCGTACCGACAGCGGGGCCCCCGGCCTGCGGCTGCGCGTTGAAGCCCGCATAGCCGTTGTCGCGGCTGAACCCCCGTCGCGAGAAGACCGGGTTGCTGCTCCTCATCTCACTCCTCCATGGCCACCGAGCGTGGCTTTGGTTCAAGAGTAATGCGTAGGCAAAAGGATGTGCCTAGTGCCTGGGGAGGATCTTTCCCGCCGGACGGCGGGGGACCCCTGCTCTTGAGTGCGCTGTCGTGTGCCTTGTGCCCGGTAAACGCTTGAGGACGCCGCCGCTGTTCCCGTCCCGTCCGCGATCCTCCCTCCGGGTGACGCGGCGGTCACGACAGGCCGTCGAAGGGCTCTCCGGTGTAGGCCTCGGCGAGGTCGGCGCGGGCCGCGCGGCTGGTGGCGACGCGGTCGAGCTGGGCGAGCTGGAGGCGGTCGTCGAAGGGGGTGGCGTCCGGGGGGCGGTGCAGCAGGGCGGTGAGCGCGTTGGAGAACCGTTCCGCCTGCCAGACGCGGCGCAGGCGGTCCGCGGAGTACGCGTCCAGGGGCGCGTGGTCGCCGCGCTCGGCGGCGACGAGGGCGCGGGCCAGGGCGACGGCGTCGCCGACGGCGAGGTTGAGGCCCTTGGCGCCGGTGGGCGGCACGATGTGCGCGGCGTCCCCGGCGAGGAGGAGCCGCCCGTGGCGCAGGGGCTCGTGCACGAAGGAGCGCAGGGGGGTGACGGACTTCGCGGTCAGCGGCCCGCGCGTGAGGCGCCAGGCGTCGTCGGTCTCCAGGCGGCGCTCCAGCTCGTCCCAGACGTCCGCGTCGCTCCAGGCGGCGGGGTCGGTGCCCGCGGGGACCTGGAGGTAGAGCCGGGAGACCGTGGGCGAGCGGAGGCTGAGCAGGGCGAAGCCGCGGTCGTGGCGGGCGTAGACCAGCTCGTCGTGGGAGGGCGGCGCGTCGGCGAGGACGCCGAGCCAGGCGTAGGGGTAGGAGCGCTCGTAGGTGCGGGCCACCGCGGACGGGAAGGCGGCCCGGGACACGCCCCGGAAGCCGTCGCACCCGGCGACGTACGCGCACTCCAGGACCCGTTCGCGGCCGTGGTGGCGGTAGCGGACGCGGGGGCGGTCGGTGCCGGCGTCCTCCACGGCGAGGGCCTCGGCCCCGAAGAGCAGGGGGCCGCCCTCGCTCCGCTGGAGAGCGATGAGGTCCTTGCACACCTCGGTCTGTGCGTACACCGTCACGGTGCGTCCGCCGGTGAGGGTGGGGAAGTCGACGCGGTGCCTGCGGCGGGCGAAGCGCAGCTCGATGCCGTCGTGGCGCAGGCCCTCGCGGTCCATGCGCTCCCCCGCGCCCACCGCGCGCAGGGCGTCGGCGGTGCCCTGCTCCAGGATTCCGGCGCGCTGGCGGGTCTCCACGTAGGCGCGGTCGCGGCTCTCCAGGACGACGCTGTCGATGCCGGCGGTGTGCAGCAGGCGGGCCAGCATCAGCCCTGCCGGGCCGGCCCCGATGATTCCGACCTGGGTGCGCATGCTGGGAGTCTTGGGGGGCGGGTGGGGCGTGTCAACGGGTGGTGCCCTTGCGAGGGGCGCCCCAGGCCCGCCCCTTTCCCGTAACCAGGGGCTGCCGCCCCTGGACCCCGCTTGTCGGCGCTCCGCGCCTCGTCCTCAAACGCCGGACGGGCTGGAGCTTCCCGCCGGGCCGCACCGGAACGTCACAGCCGCGGGGGCGCCGCCCATTGCCGTCAAGCGCCTGCGAGCTAGCCCACCGCGACCGCCGACGGCCAGGACAGCACCTCCACGCCACCGCTGCTGCTGGGCCGTACGAAGACGCGGTCGTCCGCGACGAAGTCGAGCCCGTACCCAGCGGCCAAGGCGAGGGCGACCGACGTCTTCCCCGCGCCCTTCTTGCCGAGTGCCAGGATCACGCGATCACCATGCGCGGCCGCGGAGGCGTGCATAAGCCACCAGTTGTGGCGCAGCAACTGGCCGCGCACCGAGTCGCGCACCAGACGGGCAGTCGCCATGGCCACGTCCTCCTGGCGGGAGCCGGTTACGTCTGCCTCTCCCTGGTACGTCTGGAGGGGGCGCGTGAGAAGCATCTTCTCCCCCGCGTGCGAGGTGCTCGTGTGGGGAGCCCGTTTGACGCAGCGCGCGATGAAGTCGTACTCCCCTGCATCGACCGTACCGATGATGACCGGGCCTGAACCGATGTCTTCCTGTGACGCCAGCGCGTTCACGTTCCACCAAGGCGCGAAGTACCTACGGCACCAGCCGGTGACGAAGTCATGATCGGACACGACGGTCATGGTCGCGCCTGCGACTTCCACGCGTACCGCGTGCGTGGTCGTGGTCATCTCCTCACCTCTCCGGTAGGGCGCGCGCGACGAGGTGGTTGAGGCGGTCGGCGAGCAGCTTGCCCGGGTCGCCGTCGGCGGCCGTCGTCGCCAGCGCGACCACCGTGGTCACGATGACGTCGGCGAGTTCCTTGTTCACGTCCTCCCACGTGTGCGAGTGGCCTTTTCGCGGGTTGGCGCCGGTCGCGCTGTGATATGCCTCGGCGACTTCCCCCAGCTCCTCGCTGATCTTCAAGATGCGCGTCCAGCCAGCCAGCCGCGCAGCCGCTCCACCTGCTCCCACACGTGGCCACTCATCAGTTCCTCGGTCTCTTGTGCGGTCAGAACAGGAACAGGGCCAGCAGGACGGCCAGCAGCACGGGCAGCACGCTGTATCCGCCGATGATCCAAGCGAGCCTGGGGTGCTGGCAGCGGAGGGCCCGCCATGCCTCCCAGCCGGTGCGGCCGTCCACCCGCGCGTGCACACCGAGCACCGTGATGCTCAGCGAGACGGACTGGATGGGGGCGCCGCCGCGGTATGGCTCCGACTCCATGGGCTCCTCCAGAGTCAGAACAGGGCCGACGCCTCGGCGTCGGCCCTGTCCAGGGTGGTAGTGGGCAGCGGAGCGACCGGGCACAGCGCAAGGGATACGGTGAGCGCCGAGTGGTCGGTCACACTTCGGTGGCGTCGCGTGAGGGCACGTACAGGCCGAGGATCTCCAGCGGCCCCTCGGTGGTGCCGACGGTGACGGACACGCAGCGGTGCGGCAGGTAATCGAGGGAGACAGCGCCGGGCTCGGTGGCCAGACGGGAGACGACCATCACGCCGTGCTCGCCCCGGCCGGGCCGGGGGTAGGTGACGCTGCAGCCAGCCGACTCGAAGCGCGTGGCCAGCAGCTCGCACCCGGCGCTGTCGGCGGTCTCGGTGAGGACGAGAACAGGCTCGGGCCGGGCCTCCAGGTAAGAGAGCTGACGCTCGGCGCGCTCGCGGCCGGGGTTGTTCAGGTTGAACGTCAGCACGTCCAGGGTGGGGGTCATGCGTGGCACCTCGTCCATGGTTCCTCGCCGCGATGACGGAGCGGGCGACGTTCTGAGCGCAGGCCGTCGAGGCGTCGAGCTGCACCACGGGGACGCCGGCGGCCATGAGGAACCAGCGGCCTCCAGGTACGCGGCGCATTCCGCCGCGGTGCCGCCCGGTTCGCGTTCGTAGCGGCTGTGCGGGCCCCGCTGTGCGAGCCGCCTAGTGAATCGTCCGCGCGGACGTTGAGGATGACGGCAAGGTCAGGCCGGTCGGCGTGGTGGTTCAACTCCCACACCTGATCGCGCGAGACGCCGTCCCAGGCTTTGCAGCACGAGCGAGGAGGCGACGTAGCGATCACAGACCACCAGGGCGCCGCGGGCAAGGGCTGGCCGTACCTCGTGCTCGACGTGCTGGTACCGGTCGGCGGCGATGAGGCACGCCATGCTCATCCCCCGGTACCTGTCGGTGCCGTCGCGCGCGATCCTGCCGATCTCGCTGTCGCTGGGTTCCCGCGTCGCGTGCACCGGGACGCCCTCGGCGCGCAGCAGCTCGACGACGGCTGCAGCGACGGTCGACTTCCCGACTCCGCCGGGGCCGTCGATGGTGACGAACATTCCGCTCATGACGCACCGACCACAGGCAGCATGCGGGACTGACGCGGCACTACGGGGCACTGCTCGGTGTCCACCACACCGATCCGCTCGCCAGCGGCGACGACGGCCGCCGGGCAGCCCTTGCCGCACGAGGCGTTGAGGGAGCAGCCGTCGCAGGTGTGGTTGTCGCCGACCTTCCAACGCTCGTGGAAAACGGTAGGCGTCCAGCCGCGCCGCGATGTCGTCGTGCTCCCACACGTTGCCGACGATGAAGTCCGTGTCCGGGTGCTGGCTGACGCGCGTGCGCGCGGCGAACACCAGATACGGGCAGACCGTGACCTCGCCCTTGGTGAAAAAGTAGATGATCGTGCCCGCTCCGCACCCGCTCAGCGGCTTGTCGTCGTTGGGGAACCGGATGTGGACCACGTCCAGGTCGGCGGCGAACGGCAGCGTCAGCCTGGCGATGTTGCGCACGTGGTCGTCCGGCCGCCGCAGCTTCTGCGCGCCCGGGGCGGCGCCGCACCCCATCTCGCCCAGCGGGTTCAGCAGCACATACGCGGCGCCCTGCTCCTTGGCGAATCGGCAGAGCTCGGCGTACTCCTCGTCCTGGGCAAAGTTGTTTGGGGTGCACAGCAAGCCTTGGCGGCCCGCTTCACGTTCTCCACGGTCTCGGCGAACGCTGCGGGGCGCCCGCGGAACACGCCGTGGCTGTCGGCCGAGAAGCCATCCAGGGACACGTTCAGGTGGGCCTCCAGCTTGGCGAGCATGGTGATCTGCTCGTCCAACAGCACGACGGCGTTCGTGCACACGCCCACGGACATGCCTGCCTCGCGGAAGGAAGCAGCGATGGGCAGCAGGCCCGGGTGCATGGTCGGCTCGCCGCCCGTCAGCGTGACGCGGCTGACGCGCGCGGCCAGGAGTTGCGGGATTAGGCGGTCCCGTACGGCGTCCCAGTCCATGTAGGCGCCGCGTGTGGTCGCCGAGACGAAGCAGTGCCTGCACTTCTCGTTGCACGGCTCGCAGATCTGAATGAGGGCTTTGCGGTGCGGAGGGTCGACCGAGGTCCGGAAGTAGCACGAGGCGGCCTGGGCCTGGTTGGGGGGACGAGCGGTCGAGCGGTCACGGGTACCTCCTGGTGAGGGATGGAACGGCAGAGCGCCCCGACTTCACGGGCCGTCGGGACCCTCTTGGTGGGACCCGCCCGCTCCCGTTGCTGTGTGTGATGAGCAGCAGGCAGGAGCGGGCGGGCGTTGTGACCCCGGTCGCGGGAGAGGCAGACGTCCAGCCGTGGCAGATTTGGCAGGTGCCGGGTCGCGGCTCCATGAGCGAGCCAGCGAGACGGATGCGGCGACCGCGAGGACTATCAGGATGTAGAGGGTCTGGGCACGACGAGTGCTGAACACCTGAGGCACGCGCGGCGTGGGAGGCGAGGGGACCGCGATATCGGCCCATACGCGCTTGCCCCACGACAGTGGCTCGACGCCCCAGTCCTGCGCCAGCGCGTCGACAAGGGCGAGGCCTCGGCCGCACTCCCATTCGATCACCGGCGATGATCTTCTGCGGCAGTTCGCGGCCGAGGTCGATGACAGCGACCTGCACCTGGCCGGCAGACACGCGGAGGGTCATCCGGAACGACTCGCGTCGCGCGTGCTTCCCCGCGTTGGTGACCAGTTCGGAGGTGACGGTCTCCACCACGTCGATCAGCCCCGGCAAGTTCCACTCGACCACAGCGGCGCGTACGACACAGCGGGCAGCAGGAACGGACGCGGGCTCACGGCTGAATGTGGCGCTGACGGCCTCCATGCCGTCGGAGGTCACGATCCGCTTGCCCGGCAGCACGTCACCCATCGGTCCGCGTTGCCGCGCGGAAGCGGGCGAAATCCGTCATCTGCCGCACTGCGTCCAGCAGGCACAGCGTCACGGGGACATCCGGCGCGACGAGCCAGTACGTCCGCTCGACCCTTGTCGCGTCGAGGCGGGGCACGCCGAGGTGGTGGTGCTTGCCGAGGTACCACGTGTCCGGCGTGTCCCAGTCGCCCGCAGAGGCCTCCACGAGGCAGTAGACATGCTTGGTCACCTCGTCGATGAACGTGGCACCGCCGAACAAGGCCTCGTTCAGGTAGGCGGCGATGCGCTGCCGGTCGTCCGTCCCCGCTGCGCCTTCGACGAGTGCCACGGGGATACGGACCGCGTCGAACGTCTGGCCGCAGCGCAGCACCGCGACGCTGCCGCATGCCCACTGCCTGTGCGCCTGTCGTTCGCTGCCTGCTGACGTTAAGAGCCACTGCTGGATGGCGGCCCGGCGTTCCCGGCCGGTGATGGCGCGGCCGGCTGGCACGGGATCAAGTCGGTCGAGGGCCGTTGCTCTGGTCTCCTGCGTGGTGGTCTTGGACATCTTCACGCCTCGGTCGGAGGGAGTTTGGAGCGGACCCGGCCCCCCGGGGGGGGCGGGGGCGGAGCCCGCTGTGCCCACAAAGGGGCAGCGATCCCAGTGCACTGCACGGCCAGGGCCGTCTCCAGGCCATGCAGCGGCCATTCAACTACAACCGCACCGCCGAGTACGACCACCTCCTCGCCCTGTGGGCGGAGGCGACTCAAGGCGACTTCGAGCGGGCTGCATGAAGAAGTGACGAAGCCCCTGCCGCCGGGCTGGCTGGGGTGGGGCTTCGTGTCCAGAACTCCGTGAGTGGCACGCTCAACCGATGGACGCTCCGAACATACCGCCGACATCCGGCGAGTCGAGAGCGACAGGCCGAGGCTTCCGCGAGCCCAGCCGGACGTGCCGCTTCACGAGCTACTCGCGGACAACGGACCCTCCGCTGCGGCCCGCCCGGCCCGCGACAGCATCGCGTAGTCGTGCGCCCAGTCCTGGCAAGAGATCGAAACGCCAGCGTCGGCCGCTGCACCTGCTATTGGCGAACACAATGTCCTGCTGTGGCACCTGGCGGCTGTGTCACCTCTCAATGTGCCTGCGAGCACATCCACAGGCACATAAGCGACTTCGCAAGGGCTGTTACTCATGCGTGACAAGCGCAACGACCCATGGCTGACTCGCATGAAGTCGCGCCTTGAGCCACTCGCCCACCAGCGCACTCCTGCGCTCGAACTCACCCCAGCACGATTGCGGCTGTGGTCCCGACACGCGCCTGTCAAGCGATGCCACAGAGCGGGCGCGTCCGGATTGAACCACTGATTTCACCTGCAACTCAACCTTCATATTTCAAGTCAACTGAAGCCCCTGATCACCTTTGTCGATATCCGGCAGCGAGGCTGTGACCAGCGGCTACGAGCATGGCCATCATGTGTCAGGCTGGCTGGAAGTGGATGTTTCGTGAGAGATGTGCAGAAGTCATGTTCACTTCAGTGCTTCGCGTGCGTAAAGTTGATGTCTGAGTCAGACACCTGAGTGCCGACCGGGAGCACCTGCCACGGAGGCCTTGGGGTCTCGGCACCCGGCGGCTCATCTGAGATCGCGGCCTCGACTTCCATGAGATAAGGCATGGCCCTCGCATGCGTCTCGCCCTAAATAGGGCCCGACGCCTTACAGCCGACTTTCCGTGAGCCCCCTGGGGAGATCAAAGGCAGCACAAGAAGACGGGAGACCGTCCGCCTCGCGCTGCGCCCACTCCCGACAGCTCTCGAATAGGCAGGGATCTGATGTTCCTCAAAGGAGGTAAGGATGAAAAAATCCATCGTCTTATGTCTCGCTCTAACCTTCGCAGTGCTCATGTCGACACTAAGCTGGTCGCAGGAGCAGCCACCAGGCCCTCAGAGTGTCGCCTCATCTGAAGCTAGAGGCGACCAGGAGCGGAGTTCCAAAGCCGAAAGGAAAGAGAAAAGCGAGAAGCCTCTCACGCCGACAAGAAACCACGAGAAGAAAAAGAGAGGAGCGAGACAGGAATCGACTGACGAGGCCCAGGAACGCACCGATTTCGTTGCTAAGATGAGAGCCAGGAAAGCAGAGGGGACGGGTTCGCGAGCGGCTGCCCGGTGTTGGCACGATACGCCAGGGGCAAATGAGCCGGACGGGGTCGTCCTCGATCACATGAACTGGTGTAAGACTCAAAAATTCACCTTCGTATCGCAGCAATGCAGGAGCATGAACCCGCCTATTGACTGCAAGCCTATCGGCGCATACGAGTTCAAGGTGCTTTTCACTGGGGAAGGGCACCAGGGAGGTAGCCTGTCGGACCGAAA
This sequence comes from Streptomyces sp. CC224B, assembly GCF_030010595.1. Lineage (NCBI taxonomy): Bacteria > Bacillati > Actinomycetota > Actinomycetes > Kitasatosporales > Streptomycetaceae > Streptomyces > Streptomyces sp. CC224B. The sequence continues at coordinate 18,233 of NZ_JASCXL010000058.1, forward strand.
GCATCAGATCACCGTAAACCTTCAGGAGCCGAAGGTTGCGTGGGGTGCTCCACGCAGCACGGATAGGATGACGATCTCCGGCGTGTGCCCGTCGTCTGAAAACCCGCGGCTGGCGGGCCGTGCCTCGGCGCCGAAATGTACAACCAGCGGCGCCCTGACGCAGACGCTCGCTCAATGGATGGACCCTCAACTCAGCACGGCCTGGATCACTTACACCTCACCCGAAGGGTCGGGCCATCCGGACGAGATGGCATGGCATGCGGCCGTGATCAAAATGTCGTCGGAAACGGACGAGGCCAATCTTTCGGGGCCCATCTTCCGGTGCGACTCCGCTACATACTTCGCTTGGCACTACGGATGCGTTTACCCTGATAGCAGCCGGCCCGACGTATTCACCCTTACCGTCGACGACGAGGTAAGAGATTCGGCAAATCTTATCTGGGCTGCGCAAAACAGGCCGAACGACACCTTTCCCATCTCTCCAGGCGGGAAAAAGATCCCGGGTTCGGTGGCAAGTGGCGACGCTTTGACTCGCACGAATCCAGCCAACTTGGAGGGCAACAGAAATGAATCGAAGAAGCAGTGTAAAATATTTTTCGGGGAACAGTACAGTAAGGGCGAAACCCTTGACTGCGACGAATACCCTTTCGCATCGACCCAGCAAGGATCGAAGACTGGGCGCGGTACTGGTGAGGAGAGTGCACATTACGCCGTCCTTCCTCTCGATAAGCACCAGAACCGCAAGGCAGGCGGCCGACTGGAGAAGTTTTACAACGACCAACGGATAGCGCGGGATGAGGATCCCTTCTTCGTGAAGCTAGTAAATCCAAACGGAGACAACTACGGGGGGGCTCAGGCACGTACCGGCATGGTGGCTAAAGCCGAGTATCCAGTGTGCGCCAACAATGACGTCCCGGACGTACAAGCGGTGGAAAAGAAGGCATACCCGGAGGGTGCCCTTCTGCAGTATGCGAAGGATACGGATTCTGGCTGGACGGGTGGCGATTCGACTTACACGGTCGTCCTGCCCGACGGACGTCGGCTATATCTATTCTCCGACACATTTCTCGGCCCCCTCAATGCTGACGGAACCCGCCCCACCAAGGCAAAGTTCATCAACAGTTCGATTGTTGTCGAGAAAGGCGCTTCGCTCTCAACGATAACCGGCGGAACAAAGGCGAGGCCAAAGGCCCTTATGCCGCCTGCGGTAAAAGACAGGTGGTACTGGCTGGGGGACGGAATGGTCTCAAAGATCGGTGGGAAAAACTACCTGCAGATCATGTTCCAGGAATACCGAAACACTCACGACGGCACGGAAATGCCGTTTGCCTTTGCACGGAACGTGGTAGCCACTTTCGATCTCGATGACCTCAGCCAGCCGATCTGGATCGATCCGCTACCTTCGGACACTGGAGTCGCATGGGGATCTGCCCTTCTGCCGGCCTCCCGCAGCGGTGATGGTTACACGTACATCTACGGCGTAAGCAAGCACAAGGTAAACAAGAAAATGAGAATCGCCCGGGTTAAGGGCAGCGACTTGTCACAGGCTGACAAATGGCAATTCTTCAATGCCGGAGAGCTCGGAGGCGACAAGTGGATGCGAAGCGAGAAGGAGGGAAATGAATACCTTGAGGGTGTATCGAATGAATATAGCGTTACGCCCTGGAACAAGCAGTTCGTCCTGATCAGTCAAGACAGCACAGCAGCGTTCAGCGCTAAGATCCGTGCGTGGTCGGGGTGCACACCGTACGGACCGTTCGGCTACCGGGAAGGCGCGGACGAGGTTTACCGCACAACGGAAGGTGGGCCGCCCCCCTGGGGCAGTTACGGGGACGGAAGAGTGTTCACCTATAACGCGCACGCTCACCCATCCCTGCAGAATGGTGATCGCTGGACGATCTCCTATAACGTCAACACGTTCGATAGCGAAGTATCTACAACGGGGTCGCACTACCGTGACCCAAGTATCTACAAACCGCGGTTTGTCTCATTCCGTCTGGTTCCAGCTAGAGGCATCTCACGCGCCAGTAAGCAGTTCAAGCTCGTAGAGTAAGCATGCCCCGCGTGGCGGTACTCCGATACGATGTCGGAGTACCGCCTCAACGTAGAATGTCGCATTCTTTCGGAGGTAAGCATGTCGAACAGTGACATTTCGCACTCCTGGTGGCGCATTAAGAACTGGCTGCGGGACCGGGGGCGGGACCGGGAGCTGGCTCCTGGTGCCACCCCTGATGAAATTTCCCTCACAGAGGAACGACTGGGGTTCCCCATTCCGCCGATGCTCACTGCGTCGCTTCGCTGTCACAACGGGAGCGGAAGCTTTGCATGTCCGCCACGCTTCGAGATGCTCAGCTGCAGCGGAATCGTGAGTGCATGGGAAAGCAAGACGGAAGTTTGGCCTAAGGATTCTTCTTCTCCATTCAGTCCGCATTTCGTTCCTTTCGCTAGTGACGGGTCGGGGGGGATTCTGTACCTCATCGCTGGAGAGGCAAGTGATACACGAATCCATGAGCACAGTCGCGAAGGTGAGGAGATAAGTCCAACCTCACACCCGATGTGGGACTCTCTTTCCGCATACCTTTATCACACGGCGGAAGCACTGGAGACTGGGGAAGCGCTGGACGGATATCAACGCCCGGATGAGGACAGCACATTCCTGCTCTGGGAAGATGCCGACTATGATGAAGATGACGAGGAGTGACGGCCCCTGCCTCGACGAAAGCTCACAAGTTGCACCCTTTATTGGTCTGCAAGAGGGAGTGACGCTGTCGCGGCGGCCTTTAGCGCCAGACGAAGGGGCGACTCAGTAGCATTAGCTGACAGCTACCGGCGGGCGTACGTTCGTCAATCGGAGCCAGGACTTCGTGGCGTTCTTGGCTAAGGTGCTGTCTCTGCCACTGCTGAGCAGTGGCAGAGACAGCATCAGGCGACTCCACCGGTACGGCGGCCGCCGACTACGGCTGGACCTTCACCTTGACGCACCGCCACGCCCGTGGCCTTTTTGGGCACGCGCTGTCCGGCCTCCACACGAAGAGCCTGCGGCGCATGGCCTGGGACAGGACCGGGGCGGATCACGAACACGAGGCCAGTCCTGACACACCCTCGATCACCTCTGCCCTCGCTCACCAGCGAGCGCCGCAGAACAAGGAGCCGAACAGCTCCTGACCCTCGCCGTTCCAGGGCAACTGGCCCGCATGAGGCGGTAGCCGCCAGTTCGGATTGATGTCGAGGTCGGTGAAGTGTCGGCAGTTGCATACAGCCGCCTCGTAAAATGAGACGGGGCGCCACCAACAGGACAGCCCTCCTCGTCGGAGGCAGGCTGAGTGCCCGGGGCGGGATTCGAACCCACACTTCAGCCGCTTTTAAGGCGGTCGCGTCTGCCTGTTGCGCCACCCGGGCCAGTAATCAGAGATGGGCAGCGACACCACTACGGATCGACGGCGTCCAGTCACCTCGTCGCCTGGGCGGGCGGGATGGGTACAGGCTCCGCGTCTCGGCCTGCAGCTCGATCATGTCCCCCTCCCTGGCGATCGTCGCGGGCCCGCCTGGAGCTGCGGCGGACCGACGTCACAGCCTCTCGCAGGAGAGGTCCTTACACAGTAGGGAAATCGGTCAACGACTGTGGTGGAAAGGGCTGAAAAAGAGGGGCGCCCACCCCAGCGCACAGGGTGGGCGTCCGCTCATGAGCCGGGAAGCTTGTTCGGCGGCTTCGGCTGCGGTGGTAGGGCAGGCGGGGCAGCCGGCGGCTCGGTGCGCTCGGCCTCCGGATCGCACGGTTCCATCACGCCGGGACACAGCCGCTCCAGCCGCTCGTTCGCGCGGTCCACAGCATCACGCAGGCTCGCCCCCGAAATGGGCTTCACCTCATGCTGTACCGACCGGAGGGCGCCCTCCAGATTGCTCAGGCGCTCCATGACGCCTGGCCTCGCAGGCACCCCGGGCCCTCGCTCCTCGCCGTACCAGTCATCAAGGAACTGCCCTGTTCTACCGGTCAGGCGGGAGAAGCCACGCACGACCCGCCATATCGCCGCGCCGAGGCCAGCGAGCAGCGAGAGCGCTCCGCCCCAGACCAGAACCGCACCGAGGCCGGGCACCCCAGTGGACATGTCCATTCCTTCACTCCTCGCCCAGGTCTGGCCGCAGGGGGTGGCTGGCCTTCCATCCGGCCGCGTAGGTGAGCAGGCCGGGGACCAGGGCCAGGACGAGCGGGCTGATGCCGTCCGGCATCGGCTCCAGCACCCGCGCGTTGTCCTGCACGGCGGCCATGACGCCGAGGAGCCCCGACGAGGCCAGGTAGGCCACCGCAGTTGCCCATCGGACCTTGCGCTCGATCGGTCGCTTCACTGGGTCAACCCTCCTTCCAGACGAGCGCCTTGAGCACGGCGCTCACGACCTCGATGTCCGTGGCGGACTGGTTGCGCAGCCAAACCCGCATGGTCCGGCCGGTGCCCAGCCGGTTCATCAGGGGGAGCACCCGGTACGTGCTGCCCGGTGTGGCGAGCACCTCGTCGATCGGATGGTCCTGAACGCGCTTGGAGTCCGTGTACTCGCTCTGGCGGACCTGCACGACCTCGCCCTCCGGGAGGCCCTCGAAGCGCAGCGCGAGGGTGCCGCTGAACCGGGCCGGTCCGGCGACGAATACGGCGGAGTTCGCGGCGTGGGCACCGGCCTCGTCATTCCACTCCTGCGTGAACTGCACTTCCGTCCATTCGCCTGCGCCGAGCAGGACTCCGCGGGACGGGCCGAGGTTGACGTACGCGGGGCCCCTGCTGTCGGCCTCCTGGGCCGGAGGGCTCCAGCTCGCCGCGTGCGCCAGGCGCTGGTGGACGTCGGCTCGGAGCTGCGTCATGGTGGACGTGAACCGGCCGCGAGGCCCGTAGCCCTCGACCGGGCCCCGCGGGTCGGGCTTGCCCTCGACCGAGGTCTCAAGGTGCCCGGCCACGCTCCAGGGCCCCACCCGTGGTGGCGGCAGATCGCGGCGTTGTACCGGACCCACGTGTCGTACTGCTCGCGCGTGTACTCGTCGCGGCCGTCACCGAGGTTCTCCGTCTCGATGCCGTAGAGGCCGTCGTTGCCGTCGACCGTGCCCGTGCTCTTGTCCGGCCGTGGGATCGGCTGCTCGGCGACGATCGCGTCCCACGCGTTGCGGGCGGCCAGGCCGGCATGGTTCGCGCGGCCAGCGGCCACGAGGACCAGGACGCCGGACTTGGGCGGGTAGGCGTGCGCGAGGGGCGGCGGGACGTCCGGGCCCTGCCCGTGGAAAGCGATCGCGTTCAGGGAGTTGACGGCCGCGGTGTGGTGGTTGAGCGATCCGCGGACCGGGCCGAACCGCTTCCCGGTCGCGGCATCACGGCCGCGCGTCGTCCAGCCCCCGAGTTCGCTGATCGGGACGCCCTCAGCGCGCAGCGCGGCCCGCCACTCGGCCGGGGTCATCGGCGGAGCCATCAGGCCTCGCACTCGTCGAGGTGGTGAAAGGTACCGCCCGGGTGAGGGAAGCCACCGTCGGCCGGGGGGAGCCATTCGCAGCCGCCGTCGGCGAGCGGATAATGGAACACCCCGTTCGGGTTCTGCACGTTCAGCCCGACGCGGCCGACGTAGGTCGGATCAACTTCGGTGACGATGGCAGCCCGGCAGACCGAGGGGAAAGCCTGGCTGCCGTCTGGCCGCACTGGTGTGCCGTGACTGACGTAGCGGACGGTGAGGCCGACGCGGGCGGCCGTCTGGGAGGCGGGCAGCGGCATGGGTGCGCTCCTGCAGTGGAGGACTGATGCCCGGCCCAGAACCAGCGGCGTTGTTCGATTTTAACTTTCCCCCTGCTCCTGCCGGTGCGCCTTCAGCTGACCCGAGACAGGGGATCTTGCTCGTTTGCCAAGTGATCTTGACGGTCGGTAGGTTTCTGCCACTTGTTCTTGACCGGTAGGTCTCGACTGGGTGGGGGAGACCGTGGCTGTTCCCGCGTTGGTGTACGGCGACGTCGTCTTGTCGGACTTCGAACTGGGCTTTGTCGAGGGTGGGCAGCATCGTCGGCTGCCGTTGGGTCAAGGCTGGAACCGTCGGTTCGAGATGGCCGATCCGGTCCGGGAGTTCCGCTGGGCCAAGGGTGGGGAGAGCTTCGCTGGCTTGTACTACTCGACCACGATGGGTGCCCACGTGGGTTATCAGCCAAGCCCGCGCCTCGATGCCGTCCCGGTCCCTCGGGTTTCACTAGACGGCTACCGGTCAAAGCCCAGTGGCAATTGATCAAGATCGTTTGACAGAGGGCAGTCCATAGGTACAGGTTAGATCAAGCCACTCGTAGACTCGAACATGTGTCCGATCTACCGCCTGACGTGCCTCGCCTTCGCGTCATCGTCACCTTCCTCCGCTATCTGCTCACCGAAGCGGAGGACGCCCTCCAGCGAGCCGCGCGACGCCGAACGGCAACGGGGCCTGGCCGCGCGTCCGCCACAGCCGAACTGGGCGTTCGAGGGGCGCCGCGGGCTGCTGCCGATCTACGTGCACAAGGGTGGCTGCCACATGGCGGGCAAGCACCGCTGGGGAGTCATCATGGCCGAAGCGCGCCGCGCCCTCATCGAAGGCATCGCGGCATGCCCGCATTGCCAACCCGACAAGCACCTCGGCCTGGACAGCACCCCGGGAGATCAAACCTCCTGATGGACGATGTGTCTCCGAGGTAGGTAACGAAGGCATCCGCCGGTTCGTCACCGTGGTGTGCCTGAGCCTGCACCCAGCGCACGGCAGCCACGAGCTGACGACGGGACGCAGCCTTGTCCTGTGTGGCATCGCGCAGGACCGGGTCTTCCGTGGCGATGGCCTCGACGTCCGCGAGCGAGGCAAGGTGCTCCCAGACGTTGATCATCTGGGCGGCAGAGAACCCGGAGCGTGGCGGGTGGGCGGCGATGAACGCGGTGATGTCGTCGGCCATCCCCTCATTGTGGCAGCGCCTCCGTAGTCACGCGTGGCTGCCAGCCAAACCCGGCCCGGCGTTCGCCAGGCGGCGCGCGGACACAACCATCACCTCGGCTGCCCACAGGCACACCTGTTCCCTCGCCCGTAAGTCTGGCGCGCGTAGGGGGCGTTGCCTGAGCCCCTGCGATCCGCTTCCGGATCAGGCAGAGGTTCAGGTCGTGATCATTCTCAATGCGTCATCATCAGGTCCCTCGAACTTAGGGACAGCTGCGCGGACTTGCTACGGGCTCTGCGAGCAGTCGGCGAACGCGTCGCCATTCCTGAGATGATGGCGGAGGAACACCTCGCACAGCGGGTGACCTTGCACCAGCAGCCCCACGCTGCGGCAGGTGCAATGCTAAGTGCCTCGGTTTATCAGGCAATTCGCGGACGTTTCACTGCTGCTCCGAATTCTGCGCGGCTTCGGGCGAACCGCGCCTCGCTCGTCGCCACGCCCTGGCCGTGTGCCAGGCAAGAGCTACTGCGGCCGCTCCCGCAACAACGCGGATCCCATTCAAGGTCACTTGACCGACGAGATCATGCGAGTCGATCTCTGTGCCCAGCCGGTCAGATGTCTCATAAAACGCAATCAGCGGAATTACTAGACGAAACGGAAGTCCAGCAGGGCCAGAGATCCGAGCCAAATTACCCGCAAACCCTACGGGTGCACCCAAGATTAAAGCTGCAACGCCCCAAAAGACGATTTTGGTAACAAGCTCATCTGTAGAACCCTGAGATACGACACGCGCGCCGTCCGGGACAGCCGGGTCCAGGAACTTCGAAAGGTAGTACACGACCGCACCGGCAGTCAGCGCTGAAGAGGACAGCAGTGTCGCCTCAAGTCTCGACCGCCTGAGATACCCAACCATAAAGGCGAAGCACGCCCACGACCACCCCTCAGAAAAGACGATGGCCACAGCCCGGCAGGCCGGATCGGCGAAATCGTCCATAAATGGCCCAATTGCGCCAAGTGTTGCGCCTGCTATGAGGACTGCGACTGCCGACACCACGCGAGCCCACGGAAAATATACGATGTCTCTAGCCTATCTAAGGTCGATTTCTTGAGTAGTAAGCAACGCCGGAGGGCTCCTGCGCACCAGCACAGAAGCCCCGCGGCAGCTTAAGCTCCCTCAGTACACCGCCGTAGGCACTGACGGGCGCAGACCTAGTACTTAGACCAGTACGTCACGCACGTGTGCCTCCCAGGCCCCGTCACGGAAGCGTTGGACGTCTCGTTGGCCTTCACGACGTCCTTGCTCGTCATGCCGCCGAGCTGGGCAGTCGAGCCGTGCTTCTTCTTGAGATGGTAGTAGTTGGAATAGCAACGCTTACCACTGGTGAGAGCCATCCAGCCATAACTCCACTTGCCGCCACCGACCTCGACTATTTTCTTCGTCGCAGGGCCGCCGGTGGAGTCGTCCATCGCGATCTCTACCACACCCCACTCTTCGGGGTCACCCAGCTCCGCCGGCGGCTCGGTGCCATCCCCGCGCTTGTGAATGACAAGAGTGCTGGCGCTATCGGTTTGCGGGCTGTTCGCATTGGCCGGCGCGGTGAGGACGCCGCCAGCCAGGGCTGCGCCCGCAACGGCAATAACCACCGCTTTACTAGAAACCTTCATGAGATACCCCTCCCATATCCCCCCCGCTTGGGGGTCGCAAAGATCTTGCATGGGGCAACTTCCGCAAGCAAAAGGAACTCGTAGTAGATGACTGAAAAGCGCCTATGCGCAGTATGCCCATGTCTATGGGCATACTGCATGATCACGAGAGCTGCGTAACCGTGCGCTTCATCCCTGATGTCCTGCTGTGCGCTGATTACCCAAGAGGTTCGTCGCCTGTCGCTTGCGCCGCACGGGTGGCTCATTTCTAACTGTTCGAGCGGATGGACTTACCCACGCACCACGCCGGGCGGCAGGGCAAAGCGGATACAAGCACCAAACTGCTCGACTTACAGAGGAGCGGAAGTTCGGCCGGACCCGGCCCGGCGCTCGCCGGGAGGCGCGCGGACATGACCATCGCCTCGGTTGTCCACAGGCACACCTGTTCCCTCGACCTGGGTCGTACGGTGTCCCCTGCCGAACAACCGGGGGCGCGCATGAGGGTGGACCTGGCCAGGCCTGCCGACAGGGCACGGACCGCGATGGCGGACGACGTGCACGTGGAGGCGCTGAAGATCAATCGAGGACATCGCTGCGGACCTAGAGGCTGCGCCGGGGCACGGGTGGACAGCGGATGGCCTGCTGCGGGGGCGGTGCTGGATCGTCTACGTGGCTGGCGGCGGGCTGCTCATCGTCCTGGCCGCCGGGCAGGCGGGGTGACGGCCCCTCGGAGCCCAGACTTATGCACGCTCTGTGCGGAAGTCTTGGGGCCCCGCACACAAACGTGCGACCGCGCTGGCCGATGAGGCATCAGTCACGTCGCTGCCCGAGACGACGACCTCAGCAACTCAAGGGGAGTCACGTCTAGTTGCGTCCTGCCGGACGCTGTAACGTCTGTCGCATGTTCTCGATAAGCGCATAGCGTGCCGCGCGTAGTTCCCGGCGAGCCAGGGCACATTCCGCATCTTCACGAAGCCGACCCTGCTGCACTGCGTCACGGTACTTTGCCACTTTGTGAGCCGCCTCCTTCGCCAGGAGCACTACCGAAGCAGGCACGATGAGTTCAAGCTCGTACTGCCTGGCGTACATACCCCGCGCGCCGACCACTTCGCGTACAGCATCTGCACGCTCCTGTTTTGACAGGTCGGGACGGCGGCTGATCTGTGTAATGACACCCCGTGCCTGAGCCAAAGCCTCAAGGAGCTGCGCGTAGCAGAGCCGTAAGGCTTCGCGGTCCCGTTCATGCACATCCCTGTGCCACCGCATACGGTCTGCCACTAGGGCGCTTACCAAGGTGATGACAGCGCCTACCGCGGCCGCCACAATCACTGCCCACTGCATACATACTGTGTTCTACCCGCGAAGGTCATCTCACCCGGAGACACAGAGAGACGGTGCAAAACCGACGAGGGGTGCGCACGCGACGCACCCCTCGTCGGATCAGAACAGCAGGGGCTGCTGAGCGCAGCCCTAACGTTGCGCACTGCCTACCTCACGTCGTACAGAAGCGGATAGGCCGCCTGCGCCCCCTGCCCGAATCACCGGCCTGCGACGATGTCACTGACCGCCGTACTTTCATGCTGACTCTCATGGGAGAGCGTTGACACCCCGTAGAACGCGATGACGCCTACGGCGTACCCGGCCAGCAGCAGCCAGCCGGTGCGCTTCCAACGTGCACTGTTCATGTTGCCCAAGTACCTCATACTCTTCCAGGACCTCGTGGCCGAAGGTCGGGCAGCCGCAGCCGCTCCAGGAGTCCAGCGGCGACCCGATGGACTACAGGTACGCCATCAAGCGGCTGTGGTTCATCACTTCGACGCCGCCGTACGACATGAACCAGTCGGTCGCCATCAGCCAGTCACTCCTGCCGCGAGCACGAACCGGTTGAGGACCCGCTGGGCGGTGACGCGCGAGTCCCCCACTTCCCGGATCCCCCAATGGTGGTTGTGGATTACGTCGCCGCCGCGCTCGCCGAGCGCGGCTGGGTCGAGGCCGGACTGCCGCAGGCGCTGGCTGCGGGTCAGCGGCACAACGGTGCCGCCGCCGAGGGCCGGGGTGGCGCCGGCCAGGCCTGTGAGGTGGGACGAGACGCCGCGCACGAGGGACTGCGCCGCTCGCCGGGATGCGGCTTCCAGGGCAGTGATCCGGCCGAGCAGGCCGCGCTCGAGACCAAGGCCGGTCATCTCGCCGAGTCGGCGCATAACCAGCGATGGGGACTTGATGCGCAGCGCCCGCCGGCGCTTGAGGCTGTCCTTCGTCGACCGCGACAGCACCGTGGCGATCTCGGACCCGGCCTGCGGGCCGAGACCGATGATCTGCGCGAGCAGATCCTTGAACAGGCCTCGCCTGGCCAGATTGTTGATCTGCGCCGTGAACCGCCGCACTTGGTCGACGGCGTTTTGCAGCCCGGCCGCCAGGCCTTTGATGGTGACCGGGGGGTCGTCCTGGGTGAGATTCTGCAGCGAGAAGGCGTCCCGGGCTGCCTTGCTGGTGTCGGCGGCGGACTTCTGGGCGTATGCGATCCGCTGCACCAGTTTGTCCCGCTGGGCGGCCAGGCCCTGGAGCCTCTTGTTCCCGGACCGGAGCATCGCCACGAGGCGGTCGTCGACGCGGGTCTTACGGCTTCTGAAGGCGTCGGTGATCTGCTTCGCGAGTCGCTCGGTGGTCTCCTTAATCTGTGCCGCGGTGCCCGCCAGGCCCTTGATGAAGCCCCGGCCGGTGTCACGGCCGATCTGCGCGAACACCTTGGACGGCGAGCTGATGCCCATCCTGCCCGGCCTCATTGACGGCCGCACAGAACAGATCAGCTGCCTCGCGCCCCCCGTCGGTCGGGTCGAACCGTTCCCCCTGCGGCTCTCCGCTGCGGGATCCCCCCAGGCGCCAGATCACCCGATGGCTGGTGACCACGCCGTGCTTGTTCTTCATCGCCTTCACGTACGCCATGACGGCAAGCTAGGAGAGCCGTGCATCAGCCGTGCATCAGCGACACGGACGAGTGACGGTGGGACTCGGCCCTTTCAGCAGGTCAGCCCACAAGGGCGGGCAGGTGCCCGGAACCGGACTTGAACCGGTACGCCCACGAGGGGCAGCGAGGTTTAAGCTCGCCGTGTCTGCATTCCACCATCCGGGCAGGCCATGGGCTCCGCATCAAGGATTCGACCCTATCGGGAGGCATCCCCCGAATAGCGGAACGGCAGCCCGACGTTGTCTTATTTTATTGACGTCTGAGGGTGCATCAGCACCTGGTACGCGCCGGTGGTACTTGCCGTAGGCCTCGTCGGCCAGGGCCCGCGTACGGGAGGGAATTGACGGAATTTAGCCGTCTCCGCACCCGCCCCTCCGCAAGCGTTCTCTGTCCGCCCGGGACCGTGCCGCACGCCGTCGTGCGCCGTGCGCGCGCTCGACCGCGACCGGACCGTGCATCAAGCGCTTCCCCCGATCGTGTCTCAGGGGAGGCCGTCATCCCCAGGTATGACATGACTGCGGCGAGTCCGACCCGAGTCGCCCCCAGGAACGGGAGCAGCGGCTGACTCCCCGCCTCCTTTCCGGCAAGACGATGGAGTACGTCCCCCCGATCCGTCGTCCCGACAGGAGCACCACCCCGTGACCACCACTTCCTTCGCCACTCACGCCACCGCCGTGGCCGCGCGCGCCACGGATCTGTCCAAGGTCTACGGCCAGGGCGAGACCCAGGTGGTCGCACTGGACCAGGTGTCCGTGGACTTCGGGCAGGGCCAGTTCACCGCGATCATGGGCCCCTCGGGCTCCGGCAAGTCGACGCTGATGCACTGCGTGGCCGGCCTGGACAGCTTCAGCTCCGGGTCGGTGCGCATCGGCGAGACCGAGCTGTCGACGCTCAAGGACAAGCAGCTCACCAAGCTCCGCCGCGACAAGATCGGCTTCATCTTCCAGGCGTTCAACCTGCTGCCCACCCTGACCGCCCTGGAGAACATCACGCTCCCCATGGACATCGCGGGCCGCAAGGTCGACAAGCAGTGGCTGGAGCAGGTCATCTCCATGGTGGGCCTGGCCGGACGGCTCTCGCACCGGCCCACCGAGCTCTCCGGCGGCCAGCAGCAGCGCGTCGCCGTGGCCCGCGCCCTTGCCTCACAGCCGGAGATCATCTTCGGTGACGAGCCGACCGGCAACCTCGACTCGCGCTCCGGCGCCGAGGTCCTCGGCTTCCTGCGCAACTCGGTGCGGGAGCTCGGCCAGACCGTCGTCATGGTCACCCACGACCCGGTCGCCGCGTCGTACGCGGACCGCGTGATCTTCCTGGCGGACGGGCGGATCGTCGACGAGATGTTCCAGCCCAGCGCCGAGCGCGTACTGGACCGGATGAAGGACTTCGACGCCAAGGGGCGGACCAGCTAGGCGCCGCTCCACCCCTGCCTCTGCCCCGGCCCCGCCCCTCACCAGGACTCACACCCATGTTCCGTACTGCCCTGCGCAATGTGCTCGCGCACAAGGCCCGGCTGCTGATGACCGTGCTCGCCGTCATGCTCGGCGTCGCGTTCGTCTCCGGCACCCTGGTCTTCACCGACACCTTCGGCTCCGCCTACAAGAACAAGTCGGCGAAGAGCTTCGACCACGTCTCGGTCGCCATCCGCCAGGACGGCGGCGGCTCCGACGACGGCAGCCAGGACGGCAAGCAGCCGCCCCGCCTGACCGACCGGCTGCTCGCGAAGGCCGAGGGCCTGCCCGGCGCCGCTTCCGCGATCGGCACGTACTCCGGCTTCACCGCGCTCGCCGACAAGGACGGCAAGCTCGTCGGCGGCGACTGGGGCACCACCGGCGCCAACTACTACCCGGGCAAGGGCGGCAAGGACCCGCGCTACGACTTCACCGAGGGCGCCGCCCCGAAGTCCGCCGGCCAGATCGCGCTCGACAGCAGCACCGCCGACCGCACCGGCTACCGGGTCGGCGACACCGTCCGCTACTCCACCGACGGCCCGGTGCGCACCGCGAAGGTCTCCGGCGTCTTCGACACCGACGACGGCAGCGTCGTCGCGGGCGGCAGCCTCGTCATCTTCGACAACCGCACCGCACGCGAGGTCCTCAACAAGACCGAGTACGACGAGATCGACGTGAAGGCCGCCGCGGGCACCTCCGAGGGCGCGCTCGAGGGCGCCGTCGAGAAGATCCTGCCCAAGGACACCGAGGCGGAGACCGGGGCCTCCCTCAAGGCCGAGCAGGACCGGATGATCGAGCAGAACACCAGCTCCATGAGCCAGGTGCTGCTGATCTTCGCCGGGATCGCGCTGTTCGTCGGCATCTTCATCATCGCCAACACCTTCACCATGCTGGTCGCCCAGCGCACCAAGGAGCTGGCCCTGATGCGGGCCGTCGGCGCCTCGCGCCGCCAGGTCACGCGCTCGGTGCTCATCGAGGCGTTCCTCGTCGGCCTGATCGCCGCCGTCGCGGGCTTCGCGCTCGGCATCGGCGTGGCCGTGGGCCTGGAGTCCCTGATGAACGCGGGCGGTGCCACGCTGCCCGACGGGCCCCTGGTCATCGCCCCGGCCACGGTCGCCACCGCGCTGGTCATCGGCGTCGTCGTGACCATGCTGGCCGCCTGGCTGCCGGGCCGCCGCGCCGCGAAGATCCCGCCGGTCGCCGCGATGAACAGCGTGCACGCGGCGCCGACCGCCCGCGGTCTCCTGGTGCGCAACACGATCGGGTCGCTCGTCGTCGCGCTCGGCGTGGTCATGCTCTTCATGAAGGACAACTACGTGAAGGCGGGCGGCTCCGGGGTCATCCTCGTCGGCGTCATCGTCCTCACGCCGCTGCTCGCCCGCCCGTTCATCGCCGCCGCCGGGCCGCTGCTCAAGCCGTTCGGCGTCACCGGCAAGCTGTCGCGTCTCAACTCGCTGCGCAACCCGCGCCGTACGGCGTCCACGGCCTCGGCCCTGATGATCGGCCTGACCCTGGTCACCGCGATGACGGTCGTCGCCACCTCCATGGGCAGCGCCATCAACAAGATGGCCGCCGACTCCATGCGGGCCGACTACATCGTCTCCATGGCGAACTACCAGCCGCTGACACCCAAGGTCCGCACCCAGCTCGACAAGCTGCCCGAGGTGGCCGCGTCCACCCCGCTGCGCACCACGTCCGGCGAGGCCGACGGCTCGTACACCCGGATCACCGGTGTCGACGCGGCATCCTTCGACAAGCTCATCAGCCTCGACTACACCAGCGGCTCGGCCGCCGCGCTGAAGGCAGGCGGCGTCCTCGTCGACAAGCCGCTCGCCGACAAGAAGAACCTGAAGGCGGGCGACACCGTCCCGGTGGAGTTCGACGACGACAGGACGGCCCGGCTGAAGGTCGGCGGCGTCTACGAGCCCAACGAGATGGTCGACGGCCTGTTCGCCCCCACCTCCGTGGTCGACCCGCACCTGAACAAGGTCAGCGACCAGCAGCTCCTGCTGAAGATGAAGGGCGGCGCGTCCGACGCCGCCGAGGACAGGATCGTCAAGGCCCTCGGCGACAACCCCGCCATCAAGATCCAGGACAAGGACGCCCTCAGCGACGAGATCGGCGGCGCCATCAACATGATGCTGAACATGCTGTACGGGTTGCTCGCCATGGCCATCCTGGTCGCGGTCCTCGGCGTGATCAACACCCTCGCGATGTCCGTCTTCGAGCGCAAGCACGAGATCGGCATGCTCCGCGCGATCGGCCTCGACCGCGCGAAGATCAAGCAGATGGTGCGCCTGGAGTCCGTCGTGATCTCCCTGTTCGGCGCGGTGCTCGGGGTCGGCCTCGGCCTGTTCCTCGGGTGGGTCGCGGGCGACAGCATCGCCGGCACCGTGAAGACGTACACGATGGAGATCCCCGCCGGGCGGATCCTGCTCTTCCTCGCCGTCGCGGCGGTGGTGGGCGTGCTCGCCGCGGTGTGGCCCGCGCGGAGCGCGGCACGGCTCAATCCCTTGCAGGCCATCAAGTCCGACTAGGCCTGGCCCCTGGGCCCTGGGCGGGTTCCTCCGCCCAGGGCCCTTCGTCCATGGGGCTGCGCCCCTCTCCCCCCCCCGTTGCCGCTTCGCGGCTCGTCCTCAAACGCCGGACGGGCTGAACCGTTCGTCCGCCGCGCTAGTCGGTCCACTCGCGCGCCCGCAGGGGCAGGCCGGAGGGGCCGTCGTCCGGGGTGCGGACGGCCAGGACCTGGTTGACGCCGATGCGGTTGCGTTCGAAGGCCAGGGCGGAGGCGGCCATGTAGAGGCGCCAGATGCGGGCCCTGCCGGGGGAGGTGAGGCGGACGCCCTCGGGCCAGTGGGCCTCCAGGTTGGCGACCCAGTGGCGCAGGGTGTGGGCGTAGTGCTCGCGGAGGGCCTCCACGTCGCGGACCTCGAAACCGGCGCGCTCCAGGAGGGAGACCGTCGTACCGAGCGGGGCGAGCTCGCCGTCGGGGAAGACGTACGCGTCGATGAACTCGTCCACGGAGTACGCCGACTCGTCGCGCAGCGGGCGGCGCGCGATCTGGTGGTTGAGCAGCCGCCCGCCCGGCTTGAGCAGCCGGTACAGGTCGCTCGCGTACTCCAGGTACCGCTCGGCGCCGACGTGCTCGGCCATGCCGATGGAGGAGATCGCGTCGTAGGGGCCGTCGCGGACGTCGCGGTAGTCCTGGACGCGGATCTCGATCCGGTCGGTCAGGCCCTCCTCGGCGATCCGCTTGCGGGCGTACGCGGCCTGCTCGCGGGAGAGCGTGACGCCGACGACGTGGACGCCGTGCTCGCGGGCGGCGTGCACGGCCATCGAGCCCCAGCCGCAGCCGACGTCGAGGAGGCGCATGCCGGGCCGCAGGCCGAGCTTGCGGCAGACCAGTTCGAGCTTGTCGCGCTGGGCGTCCTCCAGGGTGGCCTCGGGCGAGGCCCAGTAGGCGCAGGAGTAGACCATGGACGGGCCGAGCACCAGGGCGTAGAAGTCGTTGCCGACGTCGTAGTGGTGGCTGACGGCCTGTCTGTCGCTGCCCTTGGTGTGCCGGTGCAGCCTGCCGTGTCTGCGCATCTCCTCGCGCGGCACGGGCGGCGGCACGAACGGCGCGGCGAGTGCCAGCAGCGAGCGGGCGGCGGCGCGCACCTTCGGGTCGCGCAGCGAGTCCACGAGCCCCGGGGCGTCCTCGCCGCGCTCCCAGATGAACTCGGCGAGCAGGTCGAGCACCCGGTACAGGTCGCCCTCGACGTCGAGGTCGCCCGCCACCCAGGCCCGCGCGAGGCCGAGCTCCCCGGGCTTCCACAGCAGGCGGCGCAGCGCGCGCCGGTGGCGTACGACGAGTACGGGCGTCCCGGGCGGGCCCGCCTCCGAACCGTCCCAGGCGCGGACACGCACCGGGAGCGGTGCTCCCAGTACCTGCTCGGCGATGTCCTTCAGCCGCGAAGCGGCGTCCTGCATGGCACACACCTCCGCAATGGGGTATCCCCGGAACGGTCCGTCTCCACGTCAACACCATCAGGATGGCGGCGCAGTCCCGTCGCGGCGTCACGGATCGGCAAAATACGTGCATGCCACACCTAGAACGGCCGAAAAAGCCCGAAGGGCCCCCGCTCCACGGATAGCGGGGGCCCTTCGGGCTGTTGCTGCGGGCGGCCGGACCTAGGAGGCCTTGGCCTTCTCCGCCGGGGCGGAGGCGGCGGCGGGCTTGGGCGCCGGCTTGGCGGCCTCGTAGAACTCCTCGCGGGGAGACTCGATGGCGCCGAGCGACACGACCTCGCGCTTGAGGAACATGCCGAGCGTCCAGTCCGCGAACACGCGGATCTTGCGGTTGAAGGTGGGCATCGCCATGCCGTGGTACGCGCGGTGCATGTACCAGGCGAGGCGGCCCTTGAGCTTGATCTTCATCTTGCCCATGACGATCATCGCGACGCCCTTGTGCAGGCCGAGGCCCGCGACCGCGCCCTTGTTGGCGTGGCTGTACTCCTTCTGCGGGAAGCCCCGCATGCCGGAGATCACGTTGTCGCCGAGGACCTTGGCCTGGCGCAGCGCGTGCTGGGCGTTCGGCGGGCACCAGGCGTTCTCGTTGCCGTTCTTGCGGCCGACGAGGTCCGGGACCTGGGCGTTGTCGCCCGCGGCCCAGATGTAGTCGGTGCCCTGGACCTGGAGGGTCGCGGCGGTGTCGACGTGGCCGCGGGGGCCGAGCGGCAGGCCGAAGCGGGTGAGCGCCGGGTTCGGCTTCACGCCGGCGGTCCACACGATGGTGCTGGAGTCGACCTCAAGGCCGTTCTTCAGCACGACGTGGCCGTCGACGCAGGAGTCCATGGAGGTGGAGAGGTAGACCTCGACGCCGCGGCTCTCCAGGTGCTCCTTGCCGTACTGGCCGAGCTTCGGGCCGACCTCGGGCAGGATCTTGTCGGCGGCGTCGACGAGGATGAAGCGCATGTCGTCGCGCGACACGTTCTTGTAGTACTTCGCCGCGTCGCGGGCCATGTCCTCGACCTCGCCGATGGTCTCCGCGCCGGCGAAGCCGCCGCCCACGAAGACGAAGGTCAGCGCCTTGCGGCGGACCTCCTCGTCGGTCGTCGAGTCGGCCTTGTCGAGCTGCTCGAGGACGTGGTTGCGCAGGCCGATGGCCTCCTCGATGCCCTTCATGCCGATGCCCTGCTCGGCGAGGCCGGGGATCGGGAAGGTGCGGGAGACCGCGCCCATCGCGATGACCAGGTAGTCGAAGGGCAGCTCGTACGCCTCGCCGACGAGCGGCGCGATCGTGGCGACCTTGCGGTCCTGGTCGATGGTCGTGACCCGACCGGTCAGTACCTCGGCCTTGGGCAGCACGCGTCGCAGCGGGACGACGACGTGCCGCGGCGAGATGCTGCCGGCGGCGGCTTCGGGGAGGAAGGGCTGGTAGGTCATGTACGACCGGGGGTCGACGACCGTGACGGTCGCCTCGCCGTAACGCATCTTCTTGAGAATGCGTCGAGCTGCGTACAGGCCTACGTACCCACCGCCTACTACGAGGATCCTGGGACGCTCCGTGGTGCTCATGCCATCGAGTATCCACCCCTCGCGCGGGGGTCGCTCGTGCGCCCCTTCACAAGGTTCGATGGGGCCTCTGCTACACTTCGCCGCTCACGTGACGGAGGTCATGACACTCCGGGGGAACCAGAGACTACCCCGATTCGTTGTCAAGCCCCCGTGAACAGCCACTCCTGGCCACGGACCCCGGTGAACCACTTCCCGGGCCGCACCCCCGCACCGCCTGCGAAGCGATCAGAGCGTCAGCCGCGCGCCTTCAAAATCCCGCTGCCGGGCCCGGAACTCCTGAGAACCGCACTCAACAGGGCCGTTTTCCTTGTGAAGAACTTCACGAAGTTTTCCGACAAGCCGTCACCTCCACGCCCCGAAAGCCACCCGGAGCCCGCTCAAACGTCGTCGTGCCTGCTCAGGCGATGCTCCAGCCGATGCCGTCGAGGATGTCGTGCTCGCTCACGACGACCTCGCGGGCGCCGGTCCTGTCCATGATCGCCAGCAGGACGAGGGCGCCCGCGACGATCACGTCGACGCGGCCCGGGTGCATCACCGGGATCGCGGCGCGCTCGGCGTGCGTGGCACCCGCGAGCCGCTCGGCGATCTCCTTGACCTGGTCGTACGGGACGCGCGCGTGGTGGATCGCGGCGGAGTCGTAGGCGTCGAGGCCGAGCGCGATCCCGGCGACCGTGGTGACCGAGCCGGCGAGCCCCACGAGGGTGGCGGCCTCGCGCAGCGGCACCGCCTCCTCGGCAAGGTCGAGGGCCGCCTCGATGTCCGCGCGGACGGCGGCGAGCTGCCCGGCCGCCGGCGGGTCGGCGACGACGCCGTCCCGCACGAAGTGCCGCTCGGTCATGCGGACGCAGCCGACGTCCACCGAGCGGGCCGCGCGTACGCGGTCGTCGCCGACGACGAACTCGGTGGAGCCGCCGCCGATGTCCACGACGAGGTAGGGCGTGGCCAGGTCCGTACGGCCCGTCAGCTCCTTGGTGGCGCCCGTGAAGGAGAACTCCGCCTCCTGGTCGCCGCTGATCACCTCCGGCTCGACGCCGAGGATGTCCAGGACGCCGCGGACGAAGTCCTCGCGGTTCTCGGCGTCGCGGGAGGCGGAGGTGGCCACGAAGCGGGTGCGCTCCGCGCCGAGTTCCTTGATGACGGCGGCGTACTCGCGGCAGGCCGCGAAGGTCCGCTCCAGCGCCTGCGGCGCGAGGCGGCCGGTCCTGTCGACGTCCTGGCCGAGGCGGACGATCCGCATACGGCGGTCGAGGTCCGCGAGCCGGCCCGTGGCGGGGTCGGCGTCCGCCACGAGGAGGCGGATGGAGTTCGTGCCGCAGTCGATGGCGGCCACGCGGGTCACGGTGTGGTGCTCCTTGTCGTTGACGGTGCCTCGGTGCGACCGCCCTGGCGGGCGGGGTCCCCCACACGCCCTCCGGGCACGGCCACCGGACCCCGCCCACGGTAGCGGCGCCGCCCTGGGCCACGCACCGCCGCCCGCCGGGCCCCTGAGGCACGCTTCAGGGCGCCGGGGCCCGGCGGGCGAAGCCGGGGTGTCACGGGAGGGCGGGGGGAAGGCAGGGCCTGCTCAGCCGGCGGTGTCCGACACGCAGGGGCCCTTGTTCCACCACTCCGGCAGCATCGCGAGGGCCTCGTCCCCGAGCGGGTTCACCCCGGGCCCCGCGGCCAGGGAGTGCGCGACCAGCACGTGCAGGCACTTGACCCGGTCCGGCATGCCCCCCGCCGAGGGGAACCCCTCCAGCACCTCGATGGCGTCGCGCCGCGCGAGGTAGTCCTCGTGCGCGGCCCGGTAGGCCGCAGCCAGCTCCGGATCGGAGGCGAGCCGCTCCGTCATCTCCTTCATGACGCCGTTGGCCTCGAGCGTGCCGATCGCGGAGGCCGCGCGCGGGCAGGTCAGGTAGTACGTCGTCGGGAACGGCGTACCGTCCTCCAGGCGCGGCGCCGTCTCCACCACGTCCGGGTTGCCGCAGGGGCAGCGGTGCGCGATGGCCCGCAGGCCGCGCGGGGGGCGGCCCAACTGCTCCTGGAAGGCGGCGATGTCGGCGTCCGTGGGCGCGGTGGGCTCGGTCTGGGGCGGGGGCGTTTCCATGCCTGTCTTCCGGTCGGTGAGGTCGGTGCTGTCGGTGAGGTGGGTTCGGTTGGTTCGCGGGGCGGTCGGTTCGCGGGGCGGTCGGTTCGCGGGGGGCGGGCTCGCGCGGGCGGCGCCGTCCCCGGCCTCGTCGGTGCGCAGGCCCCGCCGCGGCCCGGGCGGCGCCACCGGTGCCGGGCACGGCGACGCGCCTAGCCGGACTTGTCGGCCTTGTCGACGCTGTCCCACACGTTCGAGTACCAGGGGCGGGCGGCCCCGTTCTCCTCGGGCCGGTGCCGCTGGGCGGCGCGCGGGTCGATCACCGTGAAGCCGGTCTCGCCGGGCATCACGTAGTGCAGCCGCTCCCGGATGCGCTGCTCCGCGTACGCGTCGTCCTGCCAGCGGGCCTTCTCGTCCCGCAGCCGCTCCACGTTCTCGCGGTGCTCGGCCTGCCTGCGCCGCTGGTCGGCGATCTCGCCGCGCTGCGAGACGTACTGCCGCATCGGGTACGCGAGCGCCACGACCAGCGAGCAGACCACGAGCACGAGCAGCGCGGCCCGGCCGGTGAGCCGGGAGCGCCGGGCCTGGCGCTTGGTCTGGGAGCGGTAGACGCGCTCGGCGGTCTGCTCGCCGAGCAGCCGCAGCCTCGTCGCGGTGGAGAACCGGTCCCGGTTCTTCACGGCCATGTCCCGCCTCCCCTGTACGTGCGTACGTCCCCGCACACGGTACGGGACCGAGTACGGGGACGTACGGACGACTGGCTAGCGCTTCATCCGAGGAGGCTCCGGGAAGGCCGTCAGCCCTTGAAGCGCGGGAAGGCGCTGCGGCCGGCGTAGACCGCGGCGTCGTCGAGGATCTCCTCGATGCGCAGGAGCTGGTTGTACTTGGCGACACGGTCCGAGCGGGCCGGGGCGCCGGTCTTGATCTGGCCGCAGTTCACGGCGACGGCGAGGTCGGCGATGGTGACGTCCTCGGTCTCGCCGGAGCGGTGCGACATCATGCACTTGAAGCCGTTGCGCTGGGCCAGCTCGACGGCGTCCAGGGTCTCGGTGAGCGAGCCGATCTGGTTGACCTTGACGAGCAGCGCGTTGGCGGCGTTCTCGTCGATGCCGCGCTGGAGGCGCTCGGGGTTGGTGACGAAGAGGTCGTCGCCGACGATCTGGACCTTGTCGCCCAGCTTCTCGGTGATGACCTTCCAGCCGTCCCAGTCGTCCTCGTACAGCGGGTCCTCGATGGAGACCAGCGGGTACGCGGAGACGAGCTCGGCGTAGTACTCGGTCATCTCGGCGGCGGAGCGGGTCTTGCCCTCGAACTCGTAGGCGCCGTCCTTGTAGAACTCGGACGCGGCGACGTCGAGCGCGAGCGCGATCTGCTCGCCGGGGGTGTAGCCGGCCTCCTGGATGGCCTCGACGATGAGGTCGAGGGCGGCGCGGTTGGACTCCAGGTTCGGGGCGAAGCCGCCCTCGTCGCCGAGGCCGGTGGACAGGCCCTTGTTCTTCAGGACCTTCTTCAGCGTGTGGTAGACCTCGGCGCCCCAGCGCAGGGCCTCGGAGAAGGACTCCGCGCCGATCGGGGCGATCATGAACTCCTGGATGTCGACGTTGGAGTCCGCGTGGGACCCGCCGTTCAGGATGTTCATCATCGGCACCGGGAGCAGGTGCGCGTTCGGGCCGCCCAGGTAGCGGAAGAGCGGCAGGTCCGAGGCCTCGGAGGCGGCGTGGGCCACGGCGAGGGAGACGCCGAGGATGGCGTTGGCGCCGAGGGAGCCCTTGTTGTCGGTGGCGTCCAGGTCGAACATGGCCTGGTCGATCAGGCGCTGCTCGGTGGCGTCGTAGCCGACGAGCTCCGGGCCGATCTGCTCGATGACGGCGAGGACGGCCTTCTCGACGCCCTTGCCGCCGTAGCGGTTGGCGTCTCCGTCACGGAGTTCGATGGCCTCGAAGGCGCCGGTGGAGGCGCCGGACGGGACGGCCGCACGGCCGGTGGACCCGTCGTCGAGGCCGACCTCGACCTCGACCGTGGGGTTGCCTCGGGAGTCCAGGATTTCCCGGGCTACGACGACGTCGATGGACGGCACGAGCATCTCCTTCTGGGATGTGACGCGGGGTACGCGGGGGTACTGGGGCCGCGCTGGCCCCTGCGACACGAGCCTAACCGGCTCCAGGGCATCGGCCAGCCGACCGCCCGGCCCCCGGACAGAACCGGAGGCCCATAGTTCCCTCACGGAACAAACTACCGGACAAAAAGGTACCGCCCCGGTGCGACGGGGGTCGCGCACCGGGACGGCAGCCCGTGGGGACGGGGTGGTGGCCCCTCACCGGGGCCGGGGCGGCCGGTGGCCGCCCGGGGCTGGGCCTCAGCCGAGGTGGAGCTGCTGGCCCGGGTAGATGACGTCGGCGTCGTCGACGATGTCGTCGTTGAGCTGGTACAGCTTCTGCCAGCCGCCCTTGACGCCGCGCTCCTGAGCGATCTTGGAGAGGGTGTCGCCGGTCTCGACCTTGTACTCGCCGTCGCCCTTCTTCACGACCTTGCCGGTCGGGGTCTTGACGGTCTTCTTGGTCTCGACCTGCGGGGCGGCCTGCTGCGTCTGGTGCTGCGGCTGCGCCTGCGGCTTGGGCTGGGCCTGCTGCTGCGGCTGGACCTGCGGCTTGGCCTGCTGCTGCGGCTGCGCCTGCTGCTGGGGCCGCTGCTGCTGCGGCTGCTGCTGCTGGGAGCCGCCGGAGGAGCCGCCGCCGTTGTACGCGGCGCCGGACAGGCCCACGCCGCACTTCGGCCAGGCGCCCTTGCCCTGGCCCGCGAGGACCTTCTGGGCGACGGCGATCTGCTGGGACTTGCTGGCCTTGTCGGCGGTGGGCGCGTAGGCCGTGCCGCCGTAGGCCGCCCAGGTGGAGGCGGAGAACTGGAGGCCGCCGTAGTAGCCGTTGCCGGTGTTGATCGACCAGTTGCCGCCGGACTCGCACTGGGCGACGCGGTCCCACTCGGAGGCGGTGGCGGCGCCGGCGGTGCCCGCGGTCACCAGCGGTGCGGCGACGGCGGCGCCGGCCACACCGGCGACGGTGACGGCACGGGTGGCCTTGTCGAGCTTGGTGGCGCGGCGGTGCTTGCCCTTGCCGGAAAACAGCATGATTGATCCCCTCACCGACGCCTGCGAGGTGAGCTGTCGGGTTCGGGCGGGTGAGTGCCCGGTCCCTGCGGCCTAGCGCAGCGACTACACCCCTAGCCGTTTCCGTGCGTCCGGACCGCCGCGCTGCTGCGCGGCCGTCCAACGTCCGGGCCCGGCGCTTACCTTGGGTCCCCCGCTCCTGCCTTCGGCGCTTGACGCGACGACTGTTCCCGTCCGGCGGTTGGCAGGATTCGGCGTACCGACCGGCGGGGCCCGCTGTGGCGAGCGCTCACGACCGTAGGCAGGCGATCAGCCGAATTTCAAAGACGATCAGGGCTTCTGAGACCCATCTCTCACTTGCCCCTCACCATCTTCAAACCGGACATTCATCGCGAAGTGACCGCTCAACTGCCCTGGTCCGCGCCCGACTTCTCCTTGGTTCCGGCTTTCGTCTTCTCGTCCAGTTCAAGCCGCTGACCGGGGAGGATGAGGTCCGGGTCGGAGCCGACGGTCTTCTTGTTCTCCGCGTAGAGACTCGTCCAGCCGCCGTCAAGGCCGTGGTTGTCCGCGATGGCGGAGAGGTTGTCCCCCGAGCGGACCGTGTACGTCTGCGCGCCGGACCCGGCACCGGGCTTCTGCCGCGCCTCGCCGCGCGAGGCGTGCCGGCCCGCGCCGGCGTCCTCGCCGCCGGAGGGGAGGTCGTCCCCGGCGCGCTCGCCGCGGTGGCGGCCGGAGGAGCGGTCGGCGTCCTCGCCGCCGGGGGCGCCGGGCGCCTCGGAGCCGCCGGAGGAGCCATCGGCCGGGCCACCGGTCGAGCCACCGGAGGAGCCGGAAGCGTCCGTTCCGTCCGGCGAAGTGGCGTCGCCCCCGGCGGATTTGCCGTCGCCGCCCGTACGGTCGGCCGACCCCTCGGGTGCCGTCTTGTCGGAGTCGTCGGTTTTGCGGTGCTTGCCGCCGCCCGAGCGGTCCGATGTGTCCTGGTCGGGCGTTTCGCCCGCATCGTGATTCTTGTCTCGCGTGTCGCCGTCGGCACCGGACGGCTTGCCGTCGGCGTCGTCGGCGCCCTTGCCCTTGCCGCGGCCCGCGTCCGTGCCGGAGGCGCCGTCGTCGCCCGAGGAGCCGTCAGAACCCTTGGAGGGCGGGGCGGAGGGCAGGCCCGGGTCGACGTCGGCGGCCTCGCCGCCCTTGGTGAGGCCCGCGGCCGGGGCGCAGTTCGGCCAGGCGTCGGGGCCCTGGTCGCGGAGGACGTTCTCGGCGATGGCGATCTGCTGGGAGCGGCTGGCCTGGTCGGCGCTCGGTGCGTAGGACAGGCCGCCGTACTGCTCCCAGGTCTCCTGGGTGAGCTGGAGGCCGCCGTAGTAGCCGCTTCCCTTGGCGCTCCACGCGCCGCCGCTCTCGCAGTCCGCGACCTTGTCCCAGGTCTCGGCGTCGGCCGCGCTCGCGCTCGTGGCGCCGAGCAGCGGCAGGGCGATGGCGGAACCGGTGACGCCCACCGCGACGAGGATCGCCGGGGCCTGGCGGGGGCGGCGGTGACGGCCTTGGCCGGAGAGCATGCAGGTGCCTTTCGTGGACGACAGGACGGGCGCGGCACGGGTGCGCGGGGGCGCGGGTGCCGGGCCGTCGTGAAAGTAGCCGCAGTCGAACGTCAGTCACAAGTCGGTTCAGCGGAGATCACATAAAAGTCACATCGTTGACGGCCCGTCAGGACGAGTGACCCGCGGGGCCGGTGTGAAACGCACCGGCAGGGTCCGCAGGCCCCGCATGATGAGCCCGCCGCGCCACCGCAACTCCTCCGGCGCGGCGTCCAGTTGCAGGTCCGGCAGCCGTCGCAGCAGGGTGGCCAGCGCCGTCCGCCCCTCCAGCCGGGCGAGCGGCGCGCCGAGGCAGTAGTGGATGCCGTGGCCGTAGCCGAGGTGCTGGTTGTCCCGGCGGGCGAGGTCGAGGACGTCGGGCTCGGCGAAGCGCTCCGGGTCGCGGTCGGCGGCGGCGAGCACGACGAGCACGGGGTCGCCCGCCGCGATGTCCTGCCCGCCCATCCGCAGCGGCTCGGTGGCGAACCGCCAGGTGGCCAGCTCCACGGGCCCGTCGAAGCGGAGCAGCTCCTCGACGCCGGTGGCGAGCAGCCCGGTGTCGCCCGCGGCGAGGGAGTGCTGCAGCCGCTCGCGCTGGGCGGGGTGGGTGAGGAGCGCGTACGTGCCGTTGCCGATGAGGTTCACGGTGGTCTCGAAGCCGGCGAACAGCAGGATGAAGGCCATGGCGGCGGCCTCGTTCTCGGTGAGGTGCTCGCCGTGGTCGGAGGCGCGGATGAGCCCGGAGATCAGGTCGTCGTCGCCGCCGTCGCGGAGGGACTCGCGCTTCCTGTGGATGAGGTCGGCGAGGTAGCCGCGCATCTTCTTCACGGACCGCGCGACGCCGCCGCGGGGCCCGCCGCCGTGCCGGATCATCATCCCGGCCCAGTCCCGGAAGTCGTCCTGGTCCTCGCGGGGGACGCCGAGCATGTCGCAGATGGCGTAGATCGGCAGCGGGAACGCGAACTCGTGGATGAGGTCGGCCTCGCCCCTCTCCGCGAAGCCGTCGATGAGCCGGTCGGTCAGCTCCTGCACCCGCGGCGCGAACTCCGCCACGCGGCGCGGCGTGAACGCCTTCGCCACGAGCCGCCGCAGCCGGGTGTGGTCCGGCGGGTCGATGTTGAGCAGATGCGTCATCAGCTCGGCCTTGCGCTCGCCCGGGATGCCGGTCTTGCCCTTGGCGTGCGCGGGCTCGTCGTGGTGCGCCGGGTTCTTGCTCAGGCGCGGGTCGGCGAGCGCCTGCCGCGCGTCCGCGTACCGCGTGACCAGCCAGGCCTCCACGCCGCTGGGCAGGCGCCGCTTGGTGACCGGGGCGTGCCGGCGCAGCCAGGCGTAGGCGGGGTACGGGTCGCTCGCGAACTCCCAGGTGAAGAGTTCGGGCTGGGGAGTGGGGGGCGGGGGCTGGTCGTGCATGCGCCCGACGGTATCCGGCGGGGCCCTCGCGGGGCCTTCTGGGGCTTCGCCCCTCTCCCCCTCTGTCGGTGCTTCGCGCCTCGTCCTCAAGCGCCGGACGGGCTCGGGCGTCCTCGCTCGGCCGCCACGATCGCATCCCGGTACGCGCGGGCCGCCGCCCTCAGGGCCGCCTCGGGGTCGGTGCCCTCCGCTTCCGCCCGTACGGCCATCGCCAGGAGGTCGTAGCCGACGCCCTCCCCTGCGGGGAGCGGGACGCTCAGCCCCTCCGTACGGACCCGGGACGCCAGCTTGGCCGCGAGCGCCAGGCCCGGCTGGCCGAGGGGGATGCCCTCGGTGAGGGAGTCGCGCTGTTTCTCCTCGGCCTTGGTGCGCCGCCAGTGCTCCTTGACCTCCTCGGGGGTGGACGCCGTGTCCTCGCCGAAGACGTGCGGGTGGCGGTGGATGAGCTTGTCGACGATCGTGGCCGCCACGTCGTCCACCGAGAACGGCTCCTGCTCGTCCTCCTCCGCGATGCGGGCGTGGAACACCACCTGGAGCAGGACGTCGCCCAGTTCCTCGCGCAGCTCGTCGCGGCCGCCGCCGTCGGGGTGCCCGGTGGTCTCGATGTTCTCGATCGCCTCGACCAGCTCGTACGCCTCCTCGATGGCGTACTTCGCCAGGCCCTTGTGGGTCTGCTGCGACGACCAGGGGCACTCGGCGCGGATGCGGTCCATGACCTGGACGAGGTCCAGGAGGCGGGCGCCGGGCAGGTCGTACGAACCGGGCAGCAGCTCCAGGTCCGGCATCGTGTGGCGGCCCGAGCCCGCGAGGCGGGCCAGACCGTCCGTCAGCGGGCGGTCGCCCTCGGCGGTGGCGACGACCAGCACGGTGCGGCCGCCCTCGCAGGCGCGCACCAGCTCCTCGGCGGTGGGGGCGGCCTGCTCGACGGTGACGCCGGCCTCGCGGAGGTAGGGGAGCTGGGGGTGGGCGGGGTCGGCGCACAGGACCTGGTCCGCGCTGTGCAGGGCCTGCCAGGCGGGCCAGGACAGTTGGCCGGGGGCCACGCGGTGGCTGGTGGTGAGCAGGACGAGGCGGCCTCCGGGGCCCGGCGGGGTTTCGTTCACGGGTCGAACGTAACCCACGGGTGGGGTGGGGCCGGTCCTCGCGGGTGCGCCCCAGGCCCACCCCTCCCCGAACCGTGGGCTGCCGCCCCCGGGCCCCCGCCCTTTCGTCTGGGGCTTCGCCCCTTTCCCCCTTCTTTGGCGCTCCGCGCCTCGTCCTCAAACGCCGGACGGGCTGAGATGCCCTCGACTCGCCGTCGTCGGACGTCCGTCAGCCGACGACGGCGGCCGGCGGACGGTTTCAGCCCGTCCGGCGTTTGAGGACGAGGCCGCCAGGCCGATGGGGGCGGGTGGGTGGGGCGGGCCCGGGGGGTCAGGCCTGCTTCAGCCAGGGGAGCTTCGCGTCGGCGCGCTTGTTCTTCGCCGCGTCCCACGTGCCGTAGCGCGGGTTCAGCTTGACGTCCAGTTCCTTGGACGACGTGCTCAGGGCCTTCCAGAAGGCCTCCTGGCCCGCCGGGGACTCCATGTCCGCGCCGAGCTTCGCCGCCAGCTTCCTGGCCTCGATCTCGGTCCGGATGCTCGCCTCGAGGTGCCGGGGCGCCACGTTGTACTGCTGGAGCCAGCCCGCCTCCAGGGCCTCGCGGCCGCCCGCCTGCTTCTCCATCTGACCGCGCGTGGTCTGGATCTCCTTGCGCGTGACCGTGACCCCGGCGTCCTTCGCCGCCCGGTGCAGCACGCGGTCGAGGACCATCGTGTGCAGCGTGTTGCGCGTCAGGCCGCCGGTCTTGGCGATGACCTGCTCGTACTGCCGCTCGTCGGGGACGGCGGCCCGCTGCGCGGAGCGGACCTCGTTCACCCGGTTCTCCAGTTGCGCGACGGTGATGCGGTCGTCGCCCACGACGGCCGCGGCGCCGGGGCGCGTTTCGCCGCCGCAGGCGGTCAGGAGGGGGGCCGCGGTGACGGCTGCGGCGGTGAGGAGGAGCGCGGTGCGACGACGGCGGTGCAAGTTGGCCTCCCGGTGGAGAGATTGTGCTTCGCTGCACAAAGTCTTGCGGTGATCGATGGTAGGCAGCGGGGGTCGTCTCGGCCACCCTTCTCCCGGTACTTCGTACGGGAGCTGCCCCACGCCCAACGATCCGCCGCGGGTCGGGGCACCCGCGCGGCGGCGGAACCGCCCTAACCGACGTGCCCCAGCCACTGCAGGGTCCGGCGGATCTCCGCCGGGAACGGGTGCCCGATCCCGTGCACCCGCTCGGCGTCCAGGACGAGCCGCGCCAGGATGTCGTGCGCGGCCGAGCGGTCGCCGAGGGCGAGCAGGAGCTGCCCGATGCGGCGGCGGATCTCCAGGGACTGGCGGATGTCGTCCGTGGCGTACTGGTTCTCGTAGTAAGGGAGCAGCGCGCGGCACTCGGCCAGGGCCGCCGCCGGTTCGCCCAGCTGCTCCAGGCACTGCGCGGCCTCGTAGCGGAACTGGAGCGACTGCGGGTCGGCGTGGCCGGACTCGGCGGCGCGCTCGTCGGCGAGGCGGCGCAGCTCGGGCAGCGCGCGGCGGTACTGGCCGTCGTCCATGAGCGTGGCCGCGTACTGCTTGCGCAGGGTGCGTACGACGGGTGAGTGCTCGCCGTGCTGGGCGGCGGCGGCCGGCAGGATCGCGCCGAGCACGTCCACGGCCTGGGTGATGCGGCCCTCGCCGAGCAGCCGCTTGACCTCGTCGACGGCGCGGGCGACGTCCTGCCCGTGGCCGGACCGGGGCGCCTGGGCCTGCGGGGTGGCCGCCGGGGTCGCCGCGCGGTCGGGCCAGGGCGCGTGCGGGCGCAGGAACGGGCGGGTCGGGTCGAGCGGACGGCCGGACGGCGCGGCGCGCGCGGGCAGCAGCGGCTCCAGTTGCGCGTACACGTCCTGGGCGCTGCCGGGCCGGTGCTGGGGGTCCTTGGCGAGCAGGCGCAGCACCAGGGCCTCCAGCGCCTCGGGGACCTCGGGCCGCAGGCGGCGTACCGGGAGCGGCGGCTCGTAGAGGTGGCGGTGCAGGACACCGAGCGCGGTGGAGCCGGAGAACGGCACGTCGCCGCTGAGGAGTTCGTGGAGCAGCACGCCGAGCGCGTACAGGTCCGTGTACGGGCCGACGGCGCCGCCCATGGCCTGCTCCGGCGCCATGTACGAGGGGCTGCCGATCGGGGAGCCGGTGTGGGTGAGGCGGGTGGTGTCGGTGTCCATCACCGAGGCGATGCCGAGGTCGAGGATGGTGAGGGTGCCGTCCTGGCGGACCATCACGTTCCGCGGCTTGAGGTCGCGGTGCACGATCGGCACCGCGTGCACCGCGGAGAGCACGGCGCAGAGCTGCGCGGCCACGGCGACCGCCCAGGGCCAGGGGTAGGGGGTGTGCTCGGCGAGGTGGTCGCCGAGGTCGGCGCCGTCGACGTACTGCATGACCAGGTAGAGGTCGTCGTCGTCGCTGCCCGCGTCGTGCACGGTGACCAGGCCGGGGTGGTCGACCTGCGCGGTGACCCGGCACTCGCGGACGAACCGGCGGCGCAGTTCGTCGGCCTCGGCGCCCGCGACCCTGTCCGGGCGGAGCAGCTTGACCGCGACGCGGCGGTCGAGGCGCTGGTCGTACGCCGTCCAGACCTGGCCCATGCCGCCCTGGCCGATGAGCGTCGACAGCTCGTAGCGCCCGGCGACGACGCGCCGGTCGGTCCCGCTGCTCACGGCCGGCCGCCGCCTTCCTGCTTGCGCAGGTAGTCGCTCAGCTCGTCCAGTTCGGCGCGGACCTGCTCGATGCGGACCGGCGCGGGGCGGACGGGCGGG
The DNA here is from genome assembly GCF_030010595.1 of Streptomyces sp. CC224B. Classification (NCBI taxonomy): domain Bacteria; kingdom Bacillati; phylum Actinomycetota; class Actinomycetes; order Kitasatosporales; family Streptomycetaceae; genus Streptomyces; species Streptomyces sp. CC224B. The sequence continues at coordinate 48,747 of NZ_JASCXL010000058.1, forward strand.
GTGGGCACGGCGGGCGTGGGCGGCGCGGCGGGCGCGTGGTGCGGGCCGGGCGTGGCCGGGCCGGGCGCGGCCGGGGGCCGCGGGGCCGGAGTGGGCGCGGACGGGGTCTGCTGCGGGTAGCCGTACGCGGTGGGGTGGGGCTGCGGATGCGGCAGCGGGTGCTGCTGCGGGTGCGGCGCCGGGTAGCCGGTGTACTGCCGGCGGTACGGGTCCCGCGCCGCGGCCTCGGCGAGCTTGGCGAAGTGGCGGATCTCCATGGTCAGGTAGTAGGCGGTGACCGCCACGAAGCTGGCGATGAGGATCGTCATGCCCGCGTTGCCGGTCTTGGTGAACTCCTCGTCACCGGGGTCGATCCCGATGAGGACGACGGCCGTCACGTCGAGCGCGACGACCACCGCGAACAGGAACCAGTCCCGCGCCTTGCGGGTCACCAGCGCGAGCCGCAGCATCGCGGCCCACGCCAGGAAGCCGCACGTCAGGAAGGCGAGCACCACGAAGAGCACGCGCAGCGTCACCTGCGAGCCCGCGGAAGGGGCCGGTGGGGGCGGCGGCGCGTAGCCGTGGCCGTGCATGGCTGCTCCAGGTACCTGACGGGGCGGACAGTTGAGAGGACGAGCGTATAGGCCGACTCCGGTGGTCCCGCTCGGGTTGTACCGAACCGTTGTCGTCCTGGTCACGTGCCGCCCGGGCGGCGGGGCCGGGGCGGTGTCACTCCTGAGTCCGCTGGGGGTCCGGGGACACCGTGCCGTCCGTGAGGCCGTCGTACATGCCGCGCACCAGTTGCTCGCCGAGGCGGCCCGCGAGCCGCAGCGCGTCCTCGAAGGCGGCGAGCGCGCGGAACCGCTCGCCGTAGCCGCGCTGGGCGGCAGGCGGCAGGCGCGGCAGTTGGAGGCGGCGTACGTCGAGCCGGGCCGAGGTGGAGGCGTAGCTGCTGGCCTGGCGGTTGTTGGCGGTGCCGCGCAGGAACCCGGCGAGGAACCAGCAGTCGAGCGCGGCCGGGTCGGGCCGCAGCAGGGTCAGGCCGCGGCCGAGGGCGGCGCCCGCGGTGGCCTCGTCGACGACGCGGGCGGCCGCGCCGCCGGAGACGGGGACGACGACGTCGCCGGGCTCGGTGAGCACGGGCCGCTCGGCCTGGCCGGGCGGGGCGTCCTGGGGCGCGGCGGGGGCGGCCGTGGCGGCGGACGCGACCGGGGCGGCGGGGGGCGTGCCGGTGAACACGTCGTGGTCGGTGAGGACCGGCACCCCGGCCTCGGCGGCGCCGGCCCCGCCGGTGTGGATCACCAGGGCTCCGGCGCGCGCGAGTTCGCCGACGGTGGTGAGCGGCCAGCGCCCCGTGCCGGGGGTGCCGGACTCGGCGGGCGGCGGGGTGAGGTCGGTGGTCAGGCGCAGAGTGGCGCCGAGCCGGTCGCGGACCTCGCGCAGCTCGTCGGCGCCGCCGCCCGCGGCCCGGGGCGGCAGCCTGCGCGCGGGCGCCAGGTCGACCTCGTCGTCGAGCAGGTCGAGCACCGGCACCGACAGCGCGAACCCGGGGATCTCCGCGAGGGTGCCGTGCCGCTCGAAGCGGTGGTACACGTCCAGCACGGCGTCCTGCACCGGCGACCACGCCCGCGGGTCGCGGCCGTCGGTGTGCCTGCTGTCGGCGTGCCGGCCCTCGGTGCGGCGGCCCTCGGTGCGGCGGCCCTCGGTGCGGCGGCCCTCGCCGTACCGGCCGTCCGTGTACCGGCCGTCCGTGTGCCTCCCGTCGCCGGTGACCGCCTCGGCGGCCTCCACGAGCAGCGCCTCGGACGCGGGCGGCGCCCCGGGGCCCGGGCGGCGCAGGACCCACACGTGCAGCGGCAGGTTGTACGGCGGCGCCGCGCCCGGCGGCAGCGCGACCACCGCGCGCAGGGCGCCCCGGCGCAGCAGGTCGGCGCGGATCCGGCGGCCGGAGCGGCGCGAGGCCGCGGCGGGCGGCATCAGCAGCACGGCGGTACCGCCGTCGCGCAGCCGGGCCAGCGCGTGCTGCACCCAGGCCAGTTCGGACTCGGTGCGCGCGGGCAGGCCGTACTCCCAGCGGGGGTCGTACGCAAGTTCGTCGTGGCCCCAGTGGCGGTCGTTGAACGGCGGGTGGCACAGCACGGCGTCGGCGGCCAGGTCCGGGTGCGCGTCGGCGCGCAGCGTGTCGGCGGCCGCGGTGCGCACCTCGGCGTGGGGCTCGCCGCCGAGGGCCAGGCGCAGCGCGGTCAGCGCGGCCAGGTCGGGGCTGCTGTCCTGGCCGTACAGGCGCTGCCCGGGGCGCGGTGCCACGGCGCGCAGCAGGGCGCCGGTGCCGCAGGCGGGGTCGAGCACGGTCCGCGCGGGCCCGGCGAGCGCGGCCATGAGGTCGGCGGGGCCCTGCGGGGTGAGCGTGTACTGGCGCGGGTTGGCGTCGAGGTGGCGGCCGAGCAGGAACTCGTACGCCGTGTGCGCGCCGGTCTCGGCGGCCAGCTCGGCGGCCGAGCGCAGCAGCGGGACGGACGGCAGGAGTTCGGGTGTCGCGGGCACCCGAACGCCCCGGCCGCGCCGGTGCCTGCCGAACCGCGGCGTGAGCACGGCGTCCAGCGCGTCCGGGAGCAGCCGGGCCAGGTGCGCGTCGGACACAGCGCTCAGCCGCAGCCAGTCGGGGTGCCGGTCGTGCACGAGCAGCAGGGCGCAGCCGGTGTGCAGCAGGGCGGTGACGGGGCCCGCGGGGTGGCCCGCGAGCTGCTGCCAGACCCGTTCGCGCAGCGGCACCTCGGAGAGCTTGCCCTGGCCGCGCAGCCACCGCTCGACCTCGGCGAGCGCGAAGGAGGGGCTGGTGTCGGTGCCGCCGACGGGCTTGGGGAAGTCGGCGTGGCGGCGGCGCCAGTTGCTGACGGCGGCGCGGCCGACGCCGGCGAGGCGGGCGATCCCGGCGGCGGTCACCTCGGTGACCGCGGTGCCGCCCGCGCCGTCGGGTGCGCCGTGGGGTGCGTTGTGGGGTGCGCCGTGCGCGCCGCCCCTGGCGAGCGGAGGTGCGTCGGCCTTGGCACGAGCGGCCGCGTCGGGCGAGGCGGAACCCCCTGCGGCCTCCCGGGCACCGGCCCGCGCGGTGTCGCGGGCGGCCTGCGGGGCACCGGCCCCGATGCCGCCTTCCGCCCCGGTCTCCGCGACCCCCCTGGTGTCGCCCCTCGTGTCACCCCCCATGTCGACCTCCGTGTCGACCCCCGTGTCGACCCCCGTGTCGACCCCTGTGTCGTCCCCTGGCCGCGTCGGCCCGCTGGTGACCACTGGCCCGCCCCTCGTTGCTCGGTCCTCGTCCTGCGCGCGTCGGCCCTCGTGCGCGGGAGGCGTCGGTCACCGCTTCCCGCGAACGCGGTCTTCCCCTTGATCGCGCGCGTGCGCCGCCGAGCTTACCCACGACTGGGGCGGCAATGCAGTTCACGGGCGTGGACGCCACTTTCCTTGTGAACCGTGTTGACTCGGTTCACACGCTTCTGGTCTGATAGCCGCGCTCAACACGAACTCCCTGGGGGGACTCATGCACACGCACCGCACGGCCTTGACCGCGCTCTGCCTCGTCGCCACGGCGGCCGTCACGCTGACGGCCTGCGGCGACGACGGCGACGGCAACAAGGGCGGCAAGAAGGCGGGGCCCAAGGCGTCGGCGACCGCGAAGAAGGAGCCGTTCGCCGACCTGTCGGGGCCGCAGATCATCGACAGGGCCCTGAAGGCGACGACCGGCGCGTCCTCGCTCCGTATGAAGGGGTCCATGGCGAGCGACGGCGGCCCGGGCTCCATCGACCTCGCGCTCGACACCAAGGGGCAGTGCGTCGGCAGCATCGGCACACAGGGCGAGGGCTCGATCGACCTGATCGGCAAGGGCGACACCGTGTACATGCGGTACGACGCCGCGTTCCTGCGCTCAGAGATGAAGGGCGAGCCGAAGGCCGAGGTCGACGGGGCGATCGAGATGATGGCGGACCGCTGGGCGAAGACCACCACCAAGGGGTCCGAGAAGAAGGAGTTCGCCGAGTTCTGCGACCTGAAGACCGTGCTCGCGGACTTCGAGGACACCGGCTCGGTGGCACGCAAGGGCAAGCCGGCCACCGTCGACGGCGTCCCGGCGCTGACGCTGCACGAGACCGACGGCAAGGACAGGGCGACGCTCTACGTGGCCACCGAGGGCGAGCCGTACCTGCTGAAGACCGTCAACGAGCCCGGCGCGGGCAAGAAGCCGGACACGCTCGTCCTCACCGACTTCGACAAGCCCGTCAAGGCGACCCCGCCCAAGGGCGACGTCCTCGACCTGGACGAGCTCCAGGACTGACGCCACCGGAGACGTGCGCGAAACCGGGACCCGGCGCGACACCGGGGCCCGGGCCGGAGTCCGTCACAGGGCGTGCCGCACCCACACGTTGGGCTCCACGTACACCGCGTAGCCCCGCTCGGGCACGCAGTGCACCGGCACCAGCGCGCCCGGCACCTCGACGAGGCCCTCCCGGTCGAACGGCAGCCCCGTCCAGGCCCGCCACTGCGCGAGCGTGCCGGAGACGGTCATCGACACCGGGGCCACGCGTTCGATGACGCCGCCCTCCCGGACGTGGACGCGCAGCCACGGGTCGTACGGGAGCCCGTCGTCGCGGGTGCGGCGCGCGTACTCCTCGATCGGGGTGGCCGGCTCCTGGTGCTTGGCGTTCGGCCGGACCGGCGCGACGACCTGAGTGAAGCCGTGGGCGCGCGCGTTGTCCCGCAGGGCGCGGAGCATCAGGCCGGACAGGCCCCGCCCCTGTGCCCGCGGGGCGACCGCGACCTCGATGGCGCTGACCGTGTCCGGCTCCCGGCCGTGGCGCAGGTCGGAGAACGCCCACAGCATCACCTGGTCCCAGCCGCCGCCGGGCAGCTCGCCCCGCCCCTCGGCCGCCAGCGCGAACGGCACGCTGAACGCCCGCGCGACCACCTGCTCCCGCTCGTCCACCGCGACGAGCACATAGCCCGGGAAGTCCTTGGCTATGCGCCCCATCAGCGACCAGGCGACCGGGTCGTACTGGGTGAACTCCGCCCAGGAGTCGTCCATGGCCCACATGGGGTCGGCGAGGTCCGGCCGCTCGGCGAGGGAGGCTGTCGTGATGTCCACGGCAGGCACGCTAGCCGCGCGCGGACGGCACGGAAACCGAATAAACGCCCCTGCGCCGACACCCCGTTCCCGCAGGTCGGCGCGGTGCCGATCGGCCCGCGCCGCACCGCGGGCCGCCGCGTCCGGGCCCTGCCCGGCGGATCAGCGCGCGCGGAACCGGCCCGGCGCCTCGGTGGGGTTGCCGCCGCCGGGCAGCTTCTCGTCCGGACAGCGCGTCAGGACCCGGCGCATCGCGTCCCGTTCGGCGCCCGTCACCCACAGCCCGTACTTCTTCTTCACGGCCACCTGCCGGGCCACGTACGCGCACCGGAAGCCCTTGTTCGGCGGCAGCCAGGTGGCGGTGTCGCCGTCGCCCTTGCCGCGGTTGGGGCCGGCGTCGACGGCGAGGAGGTTCAGCGGGTCGTTGGCCAGGGCGATGCGCTTGCCCGCGTCCCAGCGCTGCGCGCCCTTCTGCCAGGCGTCGGAGAGGGCCACCACGTGGTCGATGTCGACGCGGCTGCGCCCGCGCGTGAACGTCACGTCCTTGCCGGTGTACGGATCGGGCGCGAGCCTGCCCGCGGTGACGACACAGCGGCCGTCGCGGAACTTCACGCCCGTCAGGTCCCGGCGGAGTATGTCGTCCCGGGTGCCGCAGCCGTTGGAGTCGGTGTCGGCCCAGGGGCTGCCGAACCGCGCGCGGTCGAAACCGGTCCTGGGAGCCCGGCCCTTGACGGTGAGGGTGTCCACGGCCGCGAGCGCGGCCCCGGCCCGGGCTCCGGAACCGGCGGCTCCGCCGTCGCGCCCGTCCTTGCCGCCGCCGTTCCCGCCGTCGTTCCCGCCGTCGCAGGCGGCCGCCCCGCCCAGAACGGCGACCAGTACGACAGCGCAGGCGGTAGTACGGCGCCTCGAGCCCCCGAGCCTCACGGAATGTCCCTCCCCTTGGTACGGCGGTACTGCCGCACGGCTGACCGGCCGCACGGCTGACCGGCCACCACCGTAGCCGGGCCCCGGTGGCCTCGGGAAACGCCGCCCCCCGCCCACCGTCGCGGCAGCCCCGGTTACCCCGGAGGTAATCGACCGCCCCTCCGCGCCCCGGCAGGGTGGAGAGCGTCAACGGGCCCCGGCGGCCCCGCGCGCGGGGCCCGCCCCACGCACGAGAAGGAGACCCGCCATGACCACGGAAGCCCTGACCACGGAAGCCCTCACCTCGCCCCGCGCCACCGCCGCGGACACCCCCCGCCCCACCGCCGAGTGCGCCGCCCGGATCAAGGACCCGGTGTGGTACCCGGTCGCGGATACGCCCGGGTGAGCGTGGACCCGTACCTCGTGAGCGGGCGGGACCCCGTACGGCCGCGGCTCACGACCCCGGCACCGATGTCAGGAACTCCCCCACCCAGGCCAGGAGTTCCCGCCCGACCAGCGGCTTGCCGCCGACCTTCGCGGTCTTGGGACGCGGTACGAGCACCTGGTGCGCGGCCGCCTTGATGACCGAGCCCGGGTAGAGCCGCTTCAGGCGCAGCTCCTGGGACTCGCGCAGCTCCACCGGCGCGAAGCGGATGTTGGTGCCCTGGAGGACGATCTCGCCGACGCCGCAGGCCCGGGACAGCATCCGCAGCCCCGCGACCAGCAGGAGGTTCTCCACCGGCTCGGGCAGCTTGCCGTAGCGGTCGGTGAGTTCCTCGCGCACGGACGCGATGTCCTCCTCGGAGTTGGCGGAGGCGATGGCCCGGTACGCCTGGAGGCGCAGCCGCTCGCCGGGCGCGTAGTCGTGCGGGACGTGCGCGTCGACCGGCAGCTCGATCTTCACCTCCAGCGGCGGCTCCTCCTCCACGCCGCCCTCCAGGGCGGCCCGGTAGTCCGCGACGGCCTCGCCGACCATCCGTACGTACAGGTCGAAGCCGACACCCGCGATGTGCCCGGACTGCTCGCCGCCCAGGAGGTTGCCCGCGCCGCGGATCTCCAGGTCCTTCATCGCCACGTACATGCCCGCGCCCATCTCCGTGTGCTGGGCGATGGTCGCGAGGCGTTCGTGCGCGGTCTCCGTGAGCGGCTTCTCCGGCGGGTACAGGAAGTAGGCGTAGCCGCGCTCGCGACCGCGGCCGACGCGGCCGCGCAACTGGTGGAGCTGGGAGAGGCCGAAGTTGTCGCCGCGCTCCACGATCAGCGTGTTGGCGTTGGAGATGTCGATGCCCGACTCGACGATCGTCGTCGACACGAGCACGTCGAACTTCTTCTCCCAGAAGTCCACGACGACCTGCTCCAGGGCCTGCTCGGACATCTGGCCGTGGGCGGTGGCGATGCGCGCCTCCGGCACGATGTCGCGCAGCCGGGCGGCGGCCCGGTCGATGGACTCCACCCGGTTGTGGATGTAGAAGACCTGGCCCTCGCGCAGCAGTTCCCGGCGGATGGCCGCGCCGATCTGCCGCTCCTCGTACGGCCCGACGAAGGTGAGCACCGGGTGGCGCTCCTCCGGCGGCGTCGTGATCGTCGACATCTCGCGGATGCCGGTGACGGCCATCTCCAGCGTGCGGGGGATGGGGGTGGCCGACATGGTGAGCACGTCGACGTTGGCGCGCAACTTCTTGAGCTGCTCCTTGTGCTCGACGCCGAAGCGCTGCTCCTCGTCGACGATGACCAGGCCCAGGTCCTTGAACTTCGTCTCGGACGAGAACAGGCGGTGGGTGCCGATGACGATGTCGACGGAGCCGTCCCTGAGGCCCTCCAGGGTCGCCTTCGCCTCGGTGTCCGTCTGGAACCGGGACAGCGCCCGCACGGCCACGGGGAACTGCCCGTACCGCTCGCTGAACGTGCCGAAGTGCTGCTGCACCAGCAGCGTCGTCGGCACCAGGACCGCGACCTGCTTGCCGTCCTGCACGGCCTTGAAGGCCGCGCGGACGGCGATCTCCGTCTTGCCGTAGCCGACGTCGCCGCAGATCAGCCGGTCCATGGGGATCGACTTCTCCATGTCCTCCTTGACCTCGGCGATGGTGGTGAGCTGGTCGGGGGTCTCCGCGTACGGGAAGGCGTCCTCCAGCTCGCGCTGCCAGGGCGTGTCCGGGCCGAAGGCGTGGCCGGGCGCGGCCATGCGCGCGGAGTACAGCTTGATCAGGTCGGCGGCGATCTCCTTGACCGCCTTCTTGGCGCGGGCCTTGGTCTTGGTCCAGTCGGCGCCGCCGAGCCGGTGCAGGGTCGGGGCCTCGCCGCCGACGTACTTGGTGATCTGCTCCAGCTGGTCGGTGGGGATGTACAGCCGGTCGCCGGGCTGGCCGCGCTTGGCGGGCGCGTACTCCACGACCAGGTACTCGCGGGTCGCGCCCTGCACGGTGCGCTGCACCATCTCGATGTAGCGGCCGACGCCGTGCTGCTCGTGGACGATGTAGTCGCCGGACTCCAGCGTGAGCGGGTCGATGGTCTTGCGGCGGCGGGCGGGCATGCGCGCCCCGTCCTTGCCCGCGGCCTTCTGCCCGGTCAGGTCGGTCTCGGTGAGCACGGCGAGCCGCAGCGCCGGGTCGACGAAGCCGTAGTCGATCGAGCCGCACGCCACGTGCACCACGGACGGGGTCAGCTCGGTCAGGTCCCCGTCCAGGCGGGCCGCGATGCCCTCGCCGCCGAGCACCTCGACGGTGCGGGCGGCCGGGCCGTGGCCCTCGGTCACGTACACCGTCCGCCACCCGTCGGCCAGCCAGCCCTTGGTGTCGGCGAGGGCCTTCGCGGTGTCGCCGCGGTACGTCTCCGGGGCGTGCATGCCGAGCTTCAGCGTGTCGGTGTCGCCGTCGTCGGCGGTGGCGTCGGCGGCGAAGGGGCTCACCGACCACCACATCATGCCGAGCTCGCGGGCCCGCTCACGGACGTCGGCGATGCCCCACAGGGACGCGGCGCCCACGTCGATGGGGGCCTCGCCGCCGCCGGCGGTCGCCGCCCAGCTCGCCTGGAGGAACTCCTGGCTGGTCGCCACCAGGTCGGCCGCGCGCGTCCGCACCCGCTCCGGGTCGCAGACCACCGCCATGGACCCCGCGGGCAGCACGTCGAGCAGCAGCTCCATGTCATCCACCAGGACCGGGGCGAGGGACTCCATGCCCTCCACCGCGATGCCCTCGGCGATCTTCCCGAGCAGCTCGCCCAGCTCGGGGTGGCGCTCGGCCAGGGCCGCGGCCCGCTCCCGCACCTCGTCGGTCAGCAGCAGCTCCCGGCACGGCGGCGCCCACAGGCCGTGCTCGGCGACCTCCAGGGACCGCTGGTCGGCCACCTTGAAGTACCGGATCTCCTCGACGTCGTCGCCCCAGAACTCCACCCGCAGCGGGTGCTCCTCGGTGGGCGGGAAGACGTCGAGGATGCCGCCGCGCACGGCGAACTCGCCGCGCTTCTCCACGAGTTCCACCCGGGCGTACGCGGCGGCCGCCAGCGCCCGCACCGTCTCCTGCAGGTCGGCCGACTCTCCCGTGCGCAGCGCCACGGGCTCCAGGTCGCCGAGGCCCTTGACCTGCGGCTGGAGCACGGAGCGGATGGGCGCGACGAGCACGCTCACCGGGCCCGTCTCCGGGTCGTCCGCGCGCGGGTGCGCCAGGCGCCGCAGCACGGCCAGACGACGGCCGACGGTGTCGCTGCGGGGGCTGAGCCGCTCGTGCGGCAGCGTCTCCCACGCCGGGTACTCCGCGACGCCCTCGGACGGCAGGAGCGTCCGCAGCGCCGCGGCGAGGTCCTCGGCCTCCCGGCCGGTCGCCGTCACGGCGAGCACCGTCCGCTTCGCCTCCCGGGCCAGCGCGGCCACGGCGAAGGGCCGGGCCGCGGGAGGGCCGACGAGGTCGATGTGGTGCCGATGGCCGTCGGCGGCGGCCGTCACCGCTTCGGCGAGGGCCGCGTCCTTGACGACGGCGTCCAGCAGTCCGTGCAGGGTCATGAAGGGGCATCCCGTCCGGGGGCGTGGGCAACGCGAACCACCCGACACGTCTCACGGGCCGGGGGCTTCCAGAGTACGTCTCCGCGATCGCCGCCGCTCGAATGAGGGACTGTACAGAAGGCGCGGGAAGCGTACGGTTGTGTCCATGAGTGAGACGCTGCCCATCACGGAGGCACGAGCCCGGTTCGGCTCTCTCGTGCGCCGGACCGCACATGCGCGGGAACGCATCACCATCACGGACCACGGCCAGCCCGCCGCCGTCTTCATAAACCCGGCAGAGCTGGCGGAGATGGAGAAGCGGCTGGCGGACCTCGAAGACGACCTCGCGGTGGAGCGCTACCGTGCCCGCAAGGCCGCCGGCGCCGTCGTCGGCATCCCGCAGGACGAAGCCCGTGCGCGTCTGGGCCTGGACCGCACTTGAGCTATCAGGTCTTCTGGGAAGAACCGGCGCTGGGCGTCGCGGCCCGCTTCATGAAGGACGATCCTGACGGGGTGCGGCACGTATTCGCCGCGACCGACTTGCTCGCCTCAGACCCTCGGCCCGCCGGAACAGCCGAGTACGGTTCACCCAACTTACGCCGCATGCACGTAGGCCGGTATCGCGTTCTGTACGAGCTCACGGAGAGCACCGTCACCGTGATGGTGCTCCATCTCGGGCGAACCGCCTGACCGAAACCAAGCGCCGGGGGGGGGGGGGGGGGGCGCCGCCGCGCCCCCCCCCCCCCCCCCCCACCCACCCCCCAACCACCCATCAATCACCCCCAATCACAATCACATACTTTAACCCACCCCCCCCCCCCCCCCACACCACCACCCCCCCCCCCCCCCCCCCCCCCCCCCCCCCCCCCCCCCCCCCCCCCCCCGCCCGCCGGGGTGGGTTGCCCGGGGGCGCCGCCCCCCCCCCCCCGGGGGGCCGGGGGGCCCCCCCCCGGTCTTCCGCCCCGGGGGGGGGGGGGGGGCCCCCCCCGCGAGGGCCCGCCCACCCGCACCCGACGAACAGGCAGGACCCACCCCCATGACCACCACCGCCATCCACAACATCGGCACCCTCGTCACCAACGACCCCACCCTCGGCAAGGGCCCCCTGGGCCTCCTCCAGGACGCCGCCGTCGTCCTGGACGGCACCAGCGTCGCCTGGGTGGGCCCCACCGCCGAGACCCCCGCGGCCGACGAGGCGTACGACGCCCAGGGCCGCGCGGCCCTCCCCGGCTTCGTGGACTCGCACTCGCACCTCCTCTTCGCCGGCGACCGCACCCAGGAGTTCAACGCCCGCATGGAGGGCCGCCCGTACGAGGCGGGCGGCATCCGCACCACGGTGGCCGCGACCCGCGCCGCCACCGACGAGGCCCTGGAGGCGAACCTCACCCGCTACCTCGCCGAGGCCCTCCGCCAGGGCACGACCACGTTCGAGACGAAGTCGGGCTACGGCCTGACCACCGAGGACGAGGCCCGCGCCCTGCGCGTCGCGGGGCGCCACACCGACGAGGTGACCTTCCTGGGCGCGCACATCGTGTCGCCCGACTACGCCGACGACCCGGCGGCCTACGTCGACCTGGTGACCGGGGAGATGCTTCAGGCCTGCGCCCCGCACGCCCGCTGGATCGACGTGTTCTGCGAGAAGGGCGCCTTCGACGGGGACCAGGCCCGGACGATCCTGACCGCCGGGAAGGCGAAGGGCCTGCACCCGCGCGTACACGCCAACCAGCTCGGCCACGGCCCCGGCGTGCAGCTCGCCGTGGAGCTGGACGCCGCCAGCGCCGACCACTGCACCCACCTCACCGACGCCGACGTGGACGCCCTCGCGCACAGCGACACCGTGGCCACGCTGCTGCCGGGCGCGGAGTTCTCCACGCGCGCCCAGTGGCCCGACGCGCGCCGCCTGCTCGACGCGGGCGCGACCGTCGCGCTGTCGACGGACTGCAACCCCGGCTCGTCGTTCACGTCGTCGATGCCGTTCTGCGTCGCGCTCGCCGTACGGGACATGGGCATGACCCCGGACGAGGCGGTGTGGGCGGCGACGGCCGGCGGCGCGGCCGCGCTGCGCCGCACCGACGTCGGGCACCTGCGCCCGGGTGCCCGCGCCGACCTGGCCCTGCTCGACGCGCCGAGCCATGTGCACCTGGCGTACCGGCCGGGCGTACCGCTGGTGTCGGCGGTGTGGCGCGCGGGCACCCGCGCCGTCTGAACGAGACCCGCGGCCGGGCGGCCGCTACTCCGCGAAGAGCCCCCGCTCGGCCGCGCCCACGTCGAACTCCTCCAGGCGCGCCTGCGCGTCCGGCAGCGCGTCGCACATGGCCTCCAGGAGCGCGCGGCCGAGCAGCATGGGCGCGCAGGCCGTGTCGAAGGCGAGGCCGGTGCCGACGGCGGCGGGCAGCAGCACGTCGGAGTGCGCGGCCACGGGCGCGAAGGCGGAGTCGGCGACGGTGACCACGGTGAGGCCCGCGCCCTGGGCGTGCGCCAGCGCGTCGACGACCTCCCGGGGGTGGCGCGGCAGCGCGAAGCAGAGCAGGGCGGTGGCCCCGGCGCGCACCGCCGCGTCCAGGCGGTCGGTGAGCATGGAGCCGCCCTCGTGCAGGAGCCGCACGTCGGGGTGGACCTTGGCGGCGAAGTACGCGAAGCCGTAGGCCTGGGAGGCGGCGGCGCGCAGCCCGAGGACCGGCAGGGGGCGCGAGGCGGCGAGCAGGCGGCCCGCGCGCTCGACGGGCGCGGGGTCGGCGAGCAGCTCCGCGAGGTGGCGCAGGTTCTCGATCTCGGCCTCGACGGCCTGCTGGTACTCGTTCGCCGCGGTGTCCTCCGCCGCCTCCGCGGGGGCCACGTCCCGCAGGTGGCGCCGCAGCGCGGGGTAGCCGTCGAAGCCGAGCGCGACCGCGAACCGGGTCACCGACGGCTGGCTGACGCCCGCGAGGTCGGCCAGCTCGACGCTCGACAGGAAGGGCGCGTCGGCGGCGCGCCGCACCATGCAGTGGGCGATGCGCCGCTGCGTGGGCGTGAGCCGGTGCCCTTCGAAGAGCGCCTGAAGCCGTGCCGCCGGACTGTCACCCATGCCCTGGCCTCCCCTGATCCGCCGTACGAGTGTGCATCGCCTTCCCCGTGGTCCGCGCCCGGGCATTGACAATCTATTCAGACTACGAGAACTCTGCATGAGGTTATACAGCCCCGCAAGCAGCCGCGCGGCCCGCCACGGCCGCGCGCGACCGGGCACCCGCCCGTGAGGAGCGCAGCGCAGGCCATGGCAGAGTCTCTCGTGGAGCGCCGCTCCATCGACG
>NZ_JASCXL010000059.1:0-61520 GCF_030010595.1 Streptomyces sp. CC224B
AGCGGGCCCCGCGATCGCGCGGGGCCCGCTCCCTCCTCACACCACCCGCCTCACCGCCTCACCAAGTGGCTCGGACCTGGCGGATGATGCGCCGCCGCAGCCGCACCCGCCGACTGCCGTCGGCGTGCAGGCTGAGGCGGTCCAGCTCCCAGTGTCCGTACTCTGCGTGGTCCGTCAGCAGACGTGTCGCCTCCTTGCGGGAGACCCCGCGCGGAACGTACACGTCGACAAATTCGTATTCCGGCATCGCATCTATTGTGCGGGCACCGGCCCGGTACGGATAGCGTCTGCACTATGTCTGATGCTGCGCAGCCCACCGCTGCCGAGGTACGCGCCGCCGCCGAGGCGGTCAAGACCGCGCTCGACCGCCATCTCGCCGCGGTCGAACGCAGGTCGGGCGAGGACGATCCGGCCGTCTACGACGCGTTCAACGAGCTGGCCGCCGCGGCCGAAACCTACGACGAACTGCTCTACGACCGGTACGACGAGGTCACCCCCTTCGAGATCCCCGGCGCGGAGGACAGCCTTCCGCCGTACCAGGGGCCCGTGGAGCCGACCGCGCTGAGCGTGCTGATCCGGCGCGACTACGCCGTGGCGGAACCGCAGCGGCTCCTCGCCCAGGCCGCCCGCGTGGAGGCGGCGGACGAGGACGCGGCGGACGACGACCGCCAGGCGGGCACCGTGCCGGGCGCCATCGGCCTGCTCTTCGGCGAGTTCGAAGCGGACGAGATCGCCTCCCGGCACAAGGAGTTCGGCCTGGAGGAGGGCGACTCCACGCTCTGGGTCACGGCCCTGGAGGAGCCGGCGGAGGCGGGCGAGTGGCTGGAGTCGCCCTTCGAGCAGGTCGACCCCCAGCGCGTGGTGTGCCGCTTCGACGTCAGCGCGGTCTTCGACGACGAGCCGAACGGTGTCGGCGGCCTGCACGACGCCGATGACATCGATGACGCAGACGAGCTCGACGACGTCGACGACCTCGGCGGTCGGAATCCGGCCGATCCTGACGCGGACGGCGAGCTGGACTACGTGCTCGACGAGGCGGTGGTCCTGGGCGACACCGAGGAAGTGGAGCTCGTCGAACGCAAGCCGGGCGAGTCCGCCTAGGCCCGCGCGCCGGACCCGCGCGGCGACCGGGCCGCCCTCCGGCCACCGCGCGGGCCGGAGGGCCTCAGGCCCGCGCGGTCCCTCAGCCCACCTCGGGCTGGGGGCGCAGCAGGGTGCGCAGGCGGGTCGTACGCTCCTTGGCCGGGCGCTCCGCCACCGCCTGGGGCAGGGCCTGGGCGACGCCCTGGACCACCGACAGATGGCGCTCGGCGCGGCTGAAGGCGGAGTAGACCCAGGGCCGGGTCAGCACCCCGGCGGCGTCGCCCGGCAGCACCACCACGGCGGCGGGCCAGCGGCGCCCGGCCGCCTGGTGCGCCGTGACGGCCCAGGCGTGCCGCACGCTCTGCTCCACCCGCTCCTTCGGTACGACCACGGGGGTGCCGTCGCACTCCAGGTGCAGGCCCTCCGCGTCGGCCCGTACGACGCGGCCGAGCGCCGTGCGGCCCGGCGCCGGGGCGTACGCGACGCGGTCGCCGGGGTCGAAGCCGCCGAACCGGCCCGGGCCGGGATTCAGCCGTTCCTTCAGCGCCGCGTTGAGCGCGCGGGTGCCCGCGGCCCCGCCATGGCCCGGCGTGAGGACCTGTGTGTGCTCGGGCGGCACCCCGAGCGCGCGGGGCACCGAGTCCGCGACGAGCTGCACCGTGCGGTGGATCGCGTCGGCGGCGTCGCGCACCGGCACGATGACGACCTCCTTGTCCGGCGCGGCGACCTCGGTGAGCTCACCGACGCCGATGCCCGACACCAGCTCGCCGATGGGGCCGGGGTCCGGCGTGCGCGAGACGACCTGGGGGCAGGCACGCGCCGCGAGCAGGTCGGCGAAGACCCGGCCCGGGCCCGCGGACCACAGCACGCCCGGGTCGCCGCTGAGGACCAGGCGGGCGCCGTCGGGCAGCGACTCGACGAGCACGGCCGCCGTCTCCACGTCGAGCTGCGGCGCGTCCAGGACCACCAGGAGGTCCAGGGCCAGCGCGCCCTCCGCGTCCCGGCCCGGGCCCTGCTGCCCGGACAGCAGCCCGGCCACGGTGACGGCGACGTCCGCGTCCGCGGAACGGTCCACGCCGGGGCCACCGGCGCCACCGGGGCCAGGACCGGAGCCATCGGTGGCGCCCTGCGCACCGTGCGCGGCGTTCGTGCCGCCGGTGTCGAGGTGCTGGGCCAGGCGGCGCCGCCCGTCCGCGGTGTGGGTCGCCGCGCACACCCGCAGGCCGAGCGAGCGGGCCGCCGCGACCAGGGCGGCGGGCTCGGAGCGGGCCGCCTCGCCGCCGGTGTGCAGCACCAGGCCGTGCGCGGCGACGGCGCGGATCAGCTCGGCGGCGGAGCCGGACACCTTGCTCGCGGCGGCCTCCCACGCCTCGGCGTCCGGACCGGGTCCGTCGTCCTTCGGCAGGGAGTTGAGCACGCGGGCGAGACCGTCGGCGAGGCTCTCCTCCGCCAGCGCGTACCGCTCCAGGCCGAACAGGACGCGGACCGGGGGCGCCGCCTCCTCCTCGTCCCCGGCGCCCTCGGCGGCGGGGACGGGAGCCGCCTGGGGGGCGTCGTCCAGGGCGTCCTGGAAGACGAGTACGTCGCCCTCCGCCACGGCGCTCCGCACCGCCTCGTCCGGGTCCGGCACGGCGCGCTGCCCGAGCGCGGCGGTGAGCGCCGCCGTGTCGAGGGCCGTGTGCCCGGCCAGTGCGGCCTGCTCCAGGAGCCACACCACCAGGGCGCGGCCCCGGCGCTCGTCCCCGGGCCCGCAGCCGTCGCCGAGCAGCGCCCGCGCGAAGCCGTCGGCCTGCTCGGGCCGCACCCCGGGGACCCGCAGCAACTGCCAGGGGTCCTCGCGCAGCAGGCCGTCCGCGCCCTCGCCGAGGGCGGTCGCCGCCCGGGGCGCGAGCGCGGTGGGCGCCCCGCCCTCGGTGAGCACGGCCGCCACGGCGGCGACGGCCTCCTGCGCGGGCTCGGCGGGAGCGGCCGGAGCCACCTGGACCGGGCGCCGCGCCGGCTCCGGCGCGGGCCTGCGCGGCGCGACGGGCCCGGGGTCCTGGAACGCCGAGGCGACCGGCTTCTCGCCGCTCTCCACGGCCCGTACGGCCGCGAGCAGGTCGGCGGCCGTGCCGGCCAGCTTGGCACCGGCCTCCAGGGGGCCCTTCTTGGCCGCCTTGCGCTCCTCGATCCGCTGCCGCAGCTCCCGCTGCGCGGCCAGCTCCGCCTCGGCCTCGGACAGCTCCCCGGCCCCGCTCGCGGCACCGTCCGCACCGGCTGCGGCGTCGTCCGTGCCAGCCTCGGAGGCGTCCGCACCGGCCGCGGCAGCGGCGTCGGCACTCCCGGCGCCGTCCGCGCTGTCCCCGTCCGTCCCGCCCGGCTCGTCCGTCCTGTCCGCCTGGTCCCCCGCACCCGGCTCGTCCCCCGCGCCGGGCTCGGCCGCCCCGTCCGGCACGGCAGCGGCCTCCCGCTCCACCTCGGTGACGGCTTCCGGCCCGGCCCCGGCCTCCGGCGCAGTCCCGGGCTCCGCCCCGGCCGCCCCGGCCTGCGGGGCCTCGGGCTCGGTGACCTCCGCGGCAGCGGACTCCGTACTCACAGCGTGCTCCAGTCCTGGTCTGGGTAGCGGTGCACGGGCGCCGACACGTCGTCGAGCGCCCGGCAGATCTCGTCAGGAAGACTAAGGGTCTCCACTGACAACGCCGCCGCGAGCTGCTGCGCGGTGCGCGCGCCGACGATGGGGGCGGCCACGCCCGGGCGGTCCCGCACCCAGGCGAGCGCCACGTGCAGCGGTGTCACGGCGAGCCCGTCGGCCGCCGTCACCACGGCGTCGACGACCCGGCTCGCCGCGTCGTCCAAATACGGCGCGACGAACGGGGCGAACTGCTCCGAGGCCCCGCGCGAGTCGGCGGGCGTGGCGTGCCGGTACTTGCCGGTGAGGACGCCGCGGCCGAGCGGTGACGACGGCAGCAGCCCCACGCCGAGGTCCAGGGCCGCGGGCAGCACCTCGCGCTCCACGCCGCGCTGGAGCAGGGAGTACTCCATCTGCGTACTGGCGATGCGGGAGCGGGTGCCGGGCGCGGTCAACTGCCACGTCGCGGCCTTCGCGAGCTGCCAGCCGCTGAAGTTGGAGACGCCCGCGTAGCGCGCCCGGCCGCTGGCGACGGCGATGTCCAGGGCCTGGAGCGTCTCCTCCAGCGGCGTGCAGGGATCGAAGGCGTGCACCTGCCACACGTCCACGTAGTCCGTGCCGAGGCGGGCGAGCGAGGCGTCCAGGGCGGACAGGAGGTGGCCGCGCGAGCCGTCGAAGCGGCGGTCGGGGTCGGGCACGCTGCCCGCCTTGGTCGCGATGACGAGGTCGCGGCGCGGCACGAGCCGCTCCACGAGCCGGCCGAGGAGGTACTCGGCCTCGCCGTCGCCGTACACGTCGGCCGTGTCGACGAGGGTGCCGCCCGCCTCCCAGAAGACCTTCAGCAGGTCCGCGGCGTCGTTCTCGTCGGTCTCCTCGGAATGGCCCCAGGTGAGGGTGCCGAGCCCGATCCGGGACACGCGCAGACCCGTACGGCCGAGATGCCTCTGCTCCATGGCCGCGAGATTACTGGCCACGCCACAGCCCCGGGCAAGGCTGTGGACGAACGCACGGATGTGGACAACCCGATGCCCCGGGCGAGGGACGGGGCCCCGGCGCGCGGCGCCCGCGGGCCGCGCGGGACGCGGGCGCGCCGCTCGCCCCTGACGGAACCCGCGCCCGCGCGCTACAGTCCCGGCACACAGACGTTACTCACGGGTAAGGGGATTCGGCCATGCAGCTCGGGATCAACCTCGGCTACTGGGGCGCGGGGATGGACGCGGACAAC
Organism: Streptomyces sp. CC224B; assembly: GCF_030010595.1. Taxonomy (NCBI): domain Bacteria; kingdom Bacillati; phylum Actinomycetota; class Actinomycetes; order Kitasatosporales; family Streptomycetaceae; genus Streptomyces; species Streptomyces sp. CC224B. Next base: position 4,917 of record NZ_JASCXL010000059.1, read on the forward strand.
CTCACCGTCGCGAAGGAGGCCGACAAGCTGGGGTACGCGGTCTGCTGGGCGGCCGAGGCCTACGGCTCGGACGCGGCCACCGTGCTGTCCTGGGTCGCGGCGCAGACCGAGCGCATCGACGTCGGCTCGGCGATCTTCCAGATCCCCGCCCGGCAGCCCGCGATGACCGCGATGACGGCCGCGACGCTGGACTCGCTCTCGGGCGGCCGCTTCCGCCTGGGCCTCGGCGTCTCCGGCCCGCAGGTCTCCGAGGGCTGGTACGGCGTGAAGTTCGACAAGCCGCTGGCCCGTACGCGCGAGTACGTCGAGATCGTCCGCAAGGCCATGACCCGCGAGCGGCTCTCGTACGAGGGCGCGCACTGGACGCTGCCCCTGCCGGACGGCCCCGGCAAGCCGCTGAAGCTGACCGTGCACCCGCAGCGCGAGCACATCCCGCTGTACATCGCCGCCATCGGCCCCAAGAACCTGGAGCAGACCGGCGAGATCGCCGACGGTGCCCTGCTGATCTTCCCCGCCGCCGAGCACCTGGAGGAGACCGCGCTCCGGCACCTGCGCGCCGGGCGGGAGAGGGCGGGCCTGACCATGGACGGCTTCGACGTCGTGCCGACGGTGCCGCTGGCGGTCGGCGAGGACGCGGACGTGGACACGCTCGCCGACATGTTCCGGCCGTACACCGCGCTGTACGTCGGCGGCATGGGCAGCCGCAAGCAGAACTTCTACAACCAGCTCGCGTGCCGCATGGGCTACGAGAAGGAGGCGGCCGAGATCCAGGACAAGTACCTGTCCGGCGACAAGGAGGGCGCGGCGGCCGCCGTGCCGCAGTCGCTCATCGACTCCACCACGCTGCTCGGTTCCGTGGACCGGATCGCCGACCGGATGCGCGCCTACGCCGAGGCCGGGGTCACCACGCTCACGCTGTCGCCCGCGGGCTTCTCCCTGGAGGACCGGCTCGCCTCGCTGCGGGCGGGTACCGAGGCCCTGGAGCGGGCCGGACTGGCCTGAGCGGACCTGAGGGGCCGAAGAGGTCCGAGAGAGGCCCGGGAGGGTGCGACACGCCCGGGGCCGGGGAGGTCTTCGGCGCCCGCGGGCCCGGGAGAATTTCCACGGCCGTGGTGGGGGCTCGGGGGTCTTCCCCGCCACGGCCGTCAGGAAGCACAACGTTTCGGCAGCCCTCCGGTTACGGCCCCTCGTCCGGCGGCTGGTGTCCTTCGTTCGGCCGAGCTGTCCCGCACCCCTGTTGCCTCCCGGCACGCCGGGCATTTGACTCGTTCCTCGCGGCGGTCCGCGCGGACCGCGAAGGCATGGAGGTGCCTGCGATGCTCTCGGCCAGGAGTCTCTTCCAGGAGATCCTCGACAACGACGAGTCGTTCCGGCTGTTCTGCTCCATCGCGGCCAGCGGGGAGTCCCAGGGCGGCTGGGAGAACGGCCGCATCGCCGCGCTCGTGCCCGAGACCCGGCGCGACCTCGCCCCCAGGATCGCCCGGCACGGCGCCGACGAGGACAAGCACGGCCGCATCTTCCGCGCGCTGCTGAAGAAGCGCGGCCTGGAGCCGTGCGAGGTCCCGCAGGAGACCGACTACACGATGCTCCTGGAGCGCCACGGCATCGGCCTCGCGCACGAGAAGCTCCGCGCCGACAAGCGGCTCACCGAGCGGGACATCATCACGTACCTCGCGCACAGCAGGGTCACCGAGCAGCGCGCCGCCGACCAGATGGCGCTGCTGAGCAGGCACTTCGCGGACCACCCGGAGATCGGCAGGGCCGTGCGGATGATCTCGAACGACGAGGACAACCACCTGGCCTACTGCCACGAGGAGTTGCTCCGCTTCGCCCGCGCGGGCCACGGCCGCGCCATCCAGCGCGCGCTCCGCGAGGCCGCGCACGTCGAGATCCGCGTGCACCGCGACGTCGGCCTCGCCGTCATGGAGCACATGGGCCGCATCCTGCGCTGGTCGCCCACCAAGGTGCGACTCCTCGCGTCGGGCATCCACACCGTCCACGCGTACGAACGCCTCGGCGGCTGGCGCAAGATGGTCGGCCTGCGGATGCCGGAGCGCCGGGACGCCCTGGGCGGGCCCGCCACCCCCGCGCCCGAGTTCGCCTGACGCCCCGGCCCGCCCGGCCACACGCGCGGGTACGCGCGCGTGGCCGGGCAAGCCGGACGCGGCGCGGGCGCTACAGCCAGCCGCGGCGCTTGAACATCCGGAACAGGACCACTTCCAGCACGACCATCAGCAGGATCACCGCCGGGTACGTCCACTCCCAGTGCAGCTCCGGCATGTGGTCGAAGTTCATGCCGTAGACGCCCGCGATCATCGTCGGCACGGCGGCCATGGCGGCCCAGGCGGAGATCTTCCGCATGTCGTCGTTCTGCCGCACGCTCATCTGCGCCAGGTGCGCGGACAGGACGTCGGTGACCAGGCGGTCCAGGCCCTCCACGGACTCGTTCACGCGCGTCAGGTGGTCGTGGACGTCCCGCAGGTACGGCTGCGCCGACTCGTCCACGTACGGTACGGAGCGGTCGGTGGGGCCGACCCCGGCGAGCCGGGCGACCGGCATCGCCAGCGGTCCGGTGGCCCGTCGGAACTCCAGGATCTGGCGCTTGAACCGGTAGATCCGCGACGCCGAGTTCCGCGACCCGCCGCTGTCCGGCGAGAACACCTCGGTCTCCAGGACCTCCAGGTCCGTCTGCAACTCGTTCGCGACCTCCAGGTAGTGGTCCACGACGGCGTCGGCGATGGCGTACAGCACCGCCGTCGTGCCGTGCTCCAGGACCTCGGGCTCCGCCTCCAGGCGGTCCCGTACGCGGCCCAGGGGCGCACCCTCGCCGTGCCGGACCGTCACCACGAACGAGTCCCCCATGAAGAGCATGAGCTCCCCCGAGGACACCGTGTCGCTCTCCGGCTCGTACACCACCGGCTTCAGGACCATGAACAGCGAGTCCTCGTACACCTCGAGCTTCGGCCGCTGGTGCGCCTTCAGGGCGTCCTCGACCGCCAGCGGGTGCAGCCCGAACTCCTCCGTGACCAGGTCGAACTCTTTCTCCGTCGGCTCGTGCAGGCCGATCCACACAAAGGCGTCGCCGGCCGCGCGCGCCTGCTCCAGGGCGTCGGACAGGTCCTCGGGACCCTCGGTCCGGTGCCCGTGCCGGTAGAGGGCACAGTCGACGATCACGTTGCGCATTCTCCCCAGGCCGCACTGCTGCCGCACCCGCGCGTCGGCTTAGGCTGGCCAGCATGCCCACGCTGATACTCGTCCGGCACGGACGCTCCACGGCCAACACCGCGGGCCTGCTCGCCGGGTGGACCCCCGGTGTCGGCCTGGACGAGCGCGGCCTGGAGCAGGCCGCCGCGCTGCCCGGCAGGCTCGCCGCGCTGCCGCTCGCCGAGGCCGTCACCAGCCCCCTCCAGCGCTGCCAGGAGACTCTGGCGCCGCTCCGCGCGGCCCGCCCCGACCTCACCGTCCACACCGACGACCGCGTCGGCGAGTGCCACTACGGCGACTGGTCCGGCCGCAAGCTCGCCGAACTCGCCGACGAGCCGCTGATGCAGGTCGTCCAGCAGCACCCCTCCGCCGCGGCCTTTCCCGGCGGGGAGTCCCTGCGCGCCATGCAGACCCGCGCGGCCGAGGCCGTACGCGAGTGGAACGCGCGCGTGGAGCGCGACCACGGCCCCGAAGCCGTCTACCTCATGTGTTCCCACGGCGACATCATCAAGTCGCTCGTCGCCGATGCCCTCGGACTCCATCTCGACCTCTTTCAGCGGATCTCCGTAGAACCTTGTTCCATCACGGCGATCCGTTACACCCGGCTGCGCCCGTTCCTCGTCCGCCTCGGGGACACCGGGGACTTCACGTCCCTGGCCCCGCGGGGCGAGCCGGCGGGCGAGGATGCTCAGGTGGGGGGAGACGCGGGCGCTCCGTGAGACGCCCGCCATGACCGTGATCGTCGCCCGCAGTAGGGTTCCCCTCAGTTGTCGCGTCAAGTACACGCAGTCGATCCCAATGGAGACAGGACGTGCCCCGTCAGGTGTTCCTCTACGACCCGCCGGAACGCTTCGTGGCCGGAACCGTCGGGCTCCCCGGGCGGCGTACCTTCTTCCTCCAGGCGTCCGCCGGAGTGCGGGTGACCAGCGTCGCCCTGGAGAAGACCCAGGTCGCCGCGCTCGCCGAACGCATGGAAGAGCTGCTCGACGAGGTGGTGCGCCGCAGCGGGGGCAGCGCGGCGGTGCCCGCCGTGGCGCCCGCCGAGGTCACCGACAGCGCCCCGCTGGACGCGCCGGTCGAGGAGGAGTTCCGGGTCGGCACGATGGCGCTCGCCTGGGACGGTGAGGCCGAGCGGATGATCGTCGAGGCGCAGGCCCTCGTCGAGCTGGACGCGGACTCCGAGGACGACCTCGCGGAGGCCGAGGAGAGACTTCTGCAGGACGAGGAGAACGGCCCGCCGATGCTCCGCGTCCGGCTCACCGGCGCGCAGGCCAGGGCCTTCGCCAAGCGCGCCCTCGACGTCGTGAACGCCGGGCGCCCGCCGTGCCCGCTGTGCAGCCTGCCGCTCGACCCGGAAGGACACGTATGCCCGCGCCAGAACGGATACCGGCGAGGAGCCTGACCGACACGGAGCTGCTCGCCCAGGGCGAGCTGACCGTGCGCGGACAGATCCGGGAGGCGTCCAACGCGGTGCTGTACTGCTCGGTCGCCTCCCCCGACGCCCCCGGCCGGTCGCTGTCCTGCGTCTACAAGCCCGTCGCCGGGGAGCGCCCGCTGTGGGACTTCCCCGACGGGACGCTGGCGCAGCGCGAGGTCGCCGCGTACGAGGTCTCCGAGGCTCTCGGCTGGGGCCTCGTACCGCCCACCGTGCTGCGGGACGGGCCCTACGGGCAGGGCATGGTCCAGCTCTGGATCGGCTCTCCCGCGGACGACGACGGCGACTCCGCCCCCGGTGAGGAGCTGCTCGCACTCGTCGACGGGGACGAACCGGGGGACGGGTGGAAGGCCGTCGGGTTCGCCGCGGTGGGGGAGGGGCGCACGGCGCTCCTCGTGCACGCGGACGACGAGCGGCTGCGGCGGCTCGCCGTGTTCGACGCGGTGGTCAACAACGCGGACCGCAAGGGCGGGCACCTGGTGGCGGGGGCCGGGGGGCGGCTGTACGGGATCGACCACGGGGTCACGTTCCACGTGGAGGACAAGCTGCGGACGCTGCTGTGGGGGTGGGCCGGGGAGAAGCTCACCGACGAGGCGGTGGCCGGCCTGGGGGCCTTGCGGGAGGGGCTTGCCGAGGGGCAGGGCCTTGCCGTGCGGCTGGGTGAGCTGATCACCTCTGCCGAGGTGGAGGCCACCCGCGCCCGGGTGGAGGCGCTGCTCGCCTCGGGACGGCACCCGGCCCCCTCCGGGGAGTGGCCTGCCATCCCGTGGCCGCCGGTGTGACGTTCCCGCGGGGACCGGCCGCCGTCTGACACGGTCCGCCGGTGCGGGCGGCTGGTCCGCCCGGGAGGCAGCGCGGGCGGGCACGGCCCACGACGGCCGACGGGGGAGAGACGCGGGTCATGGTCCCGGGCTCGTATGTGGACGGTGCATCCGGTTAGGCTCATGGCATGTATGCCTGGCCCGCTTCTGAGGTCCCCGTCCTGCCCGGCAAGGGCCGCGACCTCCGGATCCACGACACCGCGACCGGTGAACTCGTCACCCTCGAACCCGGTCCCGTCGCCCGTCTCTACGTCTGCGGCATCACACCGTACGACGCGACCCACATGGGTCACGCGGCGACCTACAACGCGTTCGACCTCGTGCAGCGCGTATGGCTCGACACCAAGCGGCAGGTGCACTACGTACAGAACGTGACCGACGTGGACGACCCCCTCCTGGAGCGGGCCGAGCGCGACGGCAAGGACTGGGCGGAGCTGGCACAGACCGAGACCGCGCTGTTCCGCGAGGACATGACGGCCCTGCGGCTGCTGCCGCCCCGGCACTACGTCGGTGCCGTCGAGGCCATACCCGGCATCGTGCCGCTCGTGGAGCGGCTGCGGGACCTGGGCGCCGCCTACGAGCTGGACGGGGACGTGTACTTCTCCGTCGAGGCCGACGCGCACTTCGGCGAGGTGTCGGGGCTCGACGCCGCCGCCATGCGGCTGCTCTCCGCCGAGCGCGGCGGCGACCCGGACCGGCCCGGCAAGAAGAACCCGCTCGACCCCATGCTGTGGATGGCCGCCCGCGAGGGCGAGCCGAGCTGGGACGGCGCCTCCCTGGGCCGCGGCCGGCCCGGCTGGCACATCGAGTGCGTGGCCATCGCCCTGGACCACCTGGGCATGGGCTTCGACATCCAGGGCGGCGGCTCCGACCTCGCCTTCCCGCACCACGAGATGGGCGCCTCGCACGCGCAGGCCCTGACCGGCGAGTACCCGTTCGCCAAGGCGTACGTCCACGCCGGGATGGTCGCCCTCAACGGCGCCAAGATGTCCAAGTCCAAGGGCAACCTGGTGTTCGTGTCGGCGCTGCGGCGCGACGGGGTCGACCCCGCCGCCATCCGGCTCTCGCTGCTCGCCCACCACTACCGCGCCGACTGGGAGTGGACCGACCAGGTCCTCCGGGACGCCGAGGCGCGGCTGGGCCGCTGGCGCGCCGCCGTGTCGCGCCCGGACGGCCCGTCCGCCGACCACCTCGTGGAGGAGCTGCGCGAGGCGCTCGCCGACGACCTGGACGCGCCCGCCGCGCTCGCCGCCGTCGACCGCTGGGTCGCCCGCCAGGACGCCGAGGGCGGCACGGACGAGGGGGCGCCCGGCGTGGTGTCGCGCGCCGTCGACGCGCTCCTCGGCGTCGCGCTCTAGGCGGACGCCGTACGCGCGTACCCGAGGGTGCGCAGCGGCGCCGGGCGGACAGGTTCCGCCCGGCGCCGCCGTGCTGTCCGGTCCTCACCCGGCCGTACGGATCACCTGGTGATCACGATCGCGAGGAGGATGCCCGGGTTGTTGGTGTCGTAGTAGCCGATGACCGGCAGCCCGTACGCGAACGCCTCCTGCACCTGGTCCCGGGTTCGCTCGCTCGGGTTGATGTACGCGCGCCAGTCGCCGTCCACGTGCAGGTACAGCAGGGAGGCCTGGCCGGGCAGCGGCTGGACGACGTCCCAGAAGGTCTCCGCGACGGCCCCGGAGAGGGCGTGCGTGGAGATCGTGGGCGCCTGGGCCTGCGGGATCTGCTGCTGGCCGAGCTGCTGGAGCAGGTGCTGGAACGGCTGCTGCTGGCCGAGCTGCTGCATCTGCTGGCGCAGGTGCTGCGGGATCTGCTGCTGGCCCATGCCCTGCTGGCCGATGCCTTGCTGGCCCATGCCCTGTTGACCGCTGCCCTGCTGGCCGAACGGCCGCTGCTGCTGGCCGAACTGCTGCTGCGCCTGCGGCGGCGCGGTGCTCTGGCCCTGCTGCTGGCCGACGCCCTGCTGGCCGATGCCTTGCTGGCCGATGCCTTGCTGGCCCATGCCCTGCTGGCCCATGCCCTGGGGGCCGTACTGCTGCTGGCCGAGCGGCTGCTGCTGGCCGAACTGCTGCGGACCGTACTGCTGCTGGCCGTGCTGCTGGCCGAGCTGACTCATCTGCGGGGTGGTGCTCATGCTGGTGCCACCTTCCGTCAATGGTCCGTGCGTGAACTGTCCGTCGTGCTGTCGCTCCCCGCCTGTGGTGCGGGGCGCCGTGGTGGTCCGTTCCGCTCCCTCCGCGCTCCGCGCCCGCGCCCGCGCCGGGCGCGTGCGGTACGGTGCGCGCCGGCTCACCCCGTGACGACCAGGCCCACGACCTCGTCGTCGGAGAACCAGACGCGTACGTCCGGGGAGCCGCCCGCGAAGGCGGAGTGCACCGCCTGGCGGATCTCGGGCGTCGGGTGGTTCAGGTTGCGCCACTCACCGGCCACGAAGAGCCGCAGCCGCGGCGGCAGTTCGGGCGGGTAGGGGATCAGCTCGTCCCAGTAGCGCTCGGCGCGGCCCGAGCCCACCGCCGACGGCAGGAGCTTGGTGACCGCCGCCTTGATGTCGGGGCGGTTGCCGATCCGCTGCGACGCCGGGCGGCCCGGGGCGTCCTGTTGCGGCGAGCCGGTCGCGCGCAGCACGGCCCGCGCCCGGGACGACGTCATGAGGTCCTGGCCCGCCGCCTTCAGCATGCCCTGCAGCGAGGCGAGCGCGCCGACGACGATCGGGGACGCCGACGACGTGCCGGAGAACGTGTCCGTGTACCAGGCGATCTCGTCCACGCCGCCCTGGAGGTCGCCCGGCTGGTTCCAGAAGCCGCCGGTCGTCGTGGTCTCCCGGCCCCAGCCCTGCGCGTCCACGCGCGCGCCGTAGTTGGAGAACGCGAGCCGCGAGCGGTCCGGGCCGTGGTCGCGGCCGTGCGTGCCGGGCGGCGGCGCGCCCGCGCCGACGAGGACGGCGTCGGACGACGGGTTGGACGGGTTGAACGGGTTGCGCCACCAGGACGGGAACTCGTCCGGGCGCCGCTCGTACACCGCGTCGTCCAGCGACTCGGCGCCGTTGCCCGCCGCGCCGACCACGATGACGCCCTTGGCGGTGGCGTAGCGGACCGCCGCGTAGTCGTCCGGCCACCACTCCAGGGCGATGTACCCGCGCTGGTCGTCGCGGTCCTCGAACTCGAACCGCGGCCCGGGCCGGTGCAGTTCGAGCAGGATGAGGTCACCCCGCGCGAGCCGGTCCGCCGCCGCGTGGATCGTCGCCGCCGTGCCGCTCGGCAGGAACGACGCCGCCGCCGTCACCGCGTCCGGCGCGATGCCGGTGATGCCGGAGCCGCTGCGGTCGCCGCCGATCACGCCGAGCACGGCCGTGCCGTGGTTGCGCCACGCCAGGTCCTGGACCGGGGTGCCGATCACCACGCCCGCGAGCTTCGCGGACAGGTCCTCGTGGCTGAGCTGCCAGGCGCCCTCGACGTCGATGACGGTCACGCCGTCACCGCCGCCGCCGAGCCGCTGCCAGGCCCAGTGCGCGTCGACGCCCTCGGGGGCCGCGCCCAGATAGCCCTGGCGGCCGCGGAAGTCGGGCGTGACGGGCGCGCCCTCCTTGCGGCGCCGCGTCTCGTCCGGCTCGCCGGTGCCGGCCTGCCGCCCCGGCGCGCCGAGCGTGGCCGGCACGGCGGCCGGCTTGACGTACGCCGTGTCGATGCCGGGCAGCGCCGCGATCCGCGCCCGCAGCTCCGCGGCCCGGTCCTCGCCGCCGCGCACCCGGTAGAAGAGCGTCAGGTCGGGCACGTCGTCGCCGGTGCCCGTCGCCGCCGCCTGGAGCCGGTCCTCGCTGCCGAACAGCGGCTCCAGGGTGAGTTGCTCGTCGTCGAGGAACATGTTGAGAGCCGAGACGTCGGCGCCCGTCGCCGAGCGCACGCCGTGCTCCTGGGCGCGCAGCCTGGCCTCCGGCCGTGCGACGACGATGAGTTCCTGTTGGGTCGCCCGGTAGGTGAATCCCGCTCCGTCGGGTCCGGGGCCGCCGGCTCCCGGATCACTGCCCTGCCGCACCTGCTCGGTCATCGCTTCACCGCTCCCTTCGGTTTCCGCGCCCCGGGCGTTCGGTCGCTGCACACCCTGCTACCGCCGGGCCGGGTCGTCCAGACCCCTTTCTCCCCAACTGCGTTTGAGGAGAAGTCGAGCGGGGAAGCGTGTGCATTTCGGCCACAAACCCGTGTCACGCCGCAAACCGGCCAGAGACGAACGAGAGGGCGGCGGGAGCGCGCAGGGGCGGCACCCTCGCGGGTGCCGCCCCTGGAAGCGGGTTTCCCTCTAGAAGCCGGTCATCCCTGGACGCCGGTCTCCCCTGGGAGCCGGTTTCGCCCTGGAGCCGGTTCCCCTGGACGCCGGTCTCCCTTGGGAGCCGGTCTCCTGCGGCCGGTGCCTCCGGTCGCGCGGTGCTCAGTCCTCCGAGGAATCGCCGGAGGGGCCTTCGGAAGAGCCCTTCGCGCGGCCCTTCGAGGTGCGGCCCTTGGCGGCGCCGTCCTTCGAGGCGCCGTCCTTCCTGGTGCCGTCCTTCGGCGGAGCATCGCCGTCCGGGTCCGTACCGGCCCCAGTGCCGGTTCCATCCGATGCCTCGTCCGACGGCTTGGCCGACGCCTTGTCCGAAGCTCCGTCCGACCCCTCGCCCGACCCCTCGTCCGGCGCCCTGCCCCCGGCATCCTCCGGGCCTTCGGTCGCGGCATCCGCGGTATCCCCGGCACTCGCGGCATCCGCCGCACCGGCGGTCGGCTCGTCGTCCGCCGCGGGCTTCGCCGCCGGGTCCGCCGGGGCCTCCGCGCGGGGCTGCGGCTTCGGCGCGCGGGTGCGCTCGCTCGGGGTGTCCCGCAGGTACGCCGCGCCCTCGCCCTCCGCGGCGACCCCGCCGACCTGGCCGGGCCCGCCGCCGTCACGGCGCCGCAGATAGCGCTCGAACTCGCGGGCGATGGCCTCGCCCGACGCCTCCGGCAGCTCCGCGGTGTCCCGCGCCTCCTCAAGGGACTGCACGTACTCGGCGACCTCGCTGTCCTCGGCCGCGAGCTGGTCGACGCCGAGCTGCCAGGCGCGCGCGTCCTCGGTCAGCTCGCCCAGCGGGATCCTGAGGTCGATCAGGTCCTCCAGGCGGTTCAGGAGCGCGAGCGTCGCCTTGGGGTTCGGCGGCTGCGACACGTAGTGCGGCACCGCAGCCCACAGGCTGACCGCCGGGACGCCCGCGTGCGTGCACGCCTCCTGGAGGATGCCGACGATGCCCGTCGGGCCCTCGTACTTGGTCTCCTCCAGGTCCATGGTGCGCGCCAGGTCCGGGTCCGACGTGACGCCGCTGACCGGGACCGGCCGGGTGTGCGGGGTGTCGCCGAGCAGCGCGCCCATGATCACGATCAGTTCGACGCCCAGTTCATGGGCGAAACCGAGCAGTTCGTTGCAGAACGAGCGCCAGCGCATGGACGGCTCGATGCCCCGCACCAGGACCAGGTCGCGCGGCTTGTCGCCGCCGACGCGGACCACCGAGAGCCGGGTCGTCGGCCACGTGATCTTCCGCACACCGCCGTCCAGCCACACCGTGGGGCGGTTGACCTGGAAGTCGTAGTAGTCCTCGGCGTCCAGTGCGGCGAAGACCTCGCCCTTCCACTCCTTGTCGAGATGCGCGACCGCGGTGGAGGCGGCGTCGCCGGCGTCGTTCCAGCCCTCGAACGCGGCCACCATGACCGGGTCGATCAGCTCGGGTACCCCCTCGAGCTCGATCACCCAGGCCTCCTTCCGACGTTCTCCTCTAAGTACGCCCCAACCTTACGGCGTCCCGCGGGGGCCTCCGCAGCCCCCCGGCGGCGCCGAGTGCCCGATCACTGCCCAGGTCAACCGCCCCTCACTCCTGCCGTGCCGGGTGGAGCGGTGGCACCCGGCGCTCACGGTGCGGAGCGCAGCCACCGCTCCGCGCTCGCCAGGTGCACGGTCGCCCAGGACCGCGCCGCCTCCGCGTCCCGGTCGCGCAGGGCGCCGAGGATCGCCCGCAGCTCCTGCGGCGCCCGGGCGACCGCGTCCTCCCGGGTGAGGCCGCGCCGGACGTGGACCCGTGCCGTCGGGCCGGCCAGGCCCTCAAGGAGCGAGTACAGGACGGTGTTCCCGGCCGCCCGCGCGACGCCGCGGTGGAACTCCAGGTCGTAGGCCGCCAGTTCCTCCGCTCCGGGAGCGGCGCCGAGCGCGTCCAACCGCTCGGCCAGGGCGTCCAGTTCGGCCTCGCCGATCCGCGTGGCCGCCATCGCCGTCGCGGCGGGCTCCAGGATGCGGCGTACGGCCAGGAACTCCGGGACCGAGTCGGCGCGGTGGAGGTCCGTCACGAAGGTGAGCGCGCCGAGCAGCAGCTCCGGGCCGAGGCCGGTGACGTAGGTGCCGTCGCCCTGCCGTACGTCGAGGACGCGCATCAGCGCCAGGGCGCGCACCGCCTCGCGCAGGGAGTTGCGGGACAGTCCGAGCGCGGCGGCGAGTTCGCTCTCCTTGGGCAGCCGGTCGCCGGGGCGCAGCGCACCCGAGACGATCATGTCCTTGATCTTCGCGATGGCCTCGTCCGTGACCGCCATGGGGACCTCGCCTGGGTGAGGAGTGTCACGGGCAGCCCCGTGCGGGCGACCGCGTGCGCCGCGTGCCACAGGGCGGCCCCGTGGCACAGGTCACCGTCCTGCCGGGGCCGACGCGGTTTCAGACATCCGATGTATCGGCCCCATTATGGCGTGCACGGCCGCGCGCGGAACGGGTTCAGCCGAAGCGTTCGATCCTGATCCGGTCCACCGGCTGGCCGCCCTCCACCAGGAGCCGCGAGGCGTGCTCCGCGAAGCCGTTGGAGCCGCAGACGTACGCCTCCCAGCCGCCGTCCGGCTGCCCGGTGCCGAGGTGGCGCGCCAGGTGCCGGGCGGTCAGGCGGCCTTCCGTGCGGGTGAGGACCACCTCCGTCTCCGCGCCGTACTCCTCCGCGTAGATCAGGTCCGCGCGCGTACGGGCCGAGACGATCAGGCGCAGCGGCACCGTCAGGCCCGCGCGCCGGTGGTGGCGGACCATCGACATCAGCGGTACGACACCGGAGCCCGCGCCGAGCAGCAGCGCGGGCCGGTCGCCGGGCCAGGCGAAGAACCCGGACAGCGGCCCGCGCACCTCCACGGTGTCGCCGACCCGCGCGACCGTGTGCAGGTGCCCGGACACCTCGCCGCCCGGCACGTGGTCCAGGGTCAGCTCGATCTCGCCGCTGCCGTCGGGCGGGGAGGCCAGGGAGTAGTGGCGCTGGGCGACGTAGCCGTCCGCCGCGGTCAGCCGCAGCATCAGGTGCTGGCCGGGCAGGTGCCCCTGCCAGTCCGGCACCTTGAGCCGGAACGTGGCGGCGGCGTGCGTCTCGCGGCGGATCCCGGTGATCAGGGCCTGCTGCCAGCGGGCGGCTGCCTGTTCGTTCACGGCGATGCGTCCGGGCACCGCGAAGGCGGTCGGCGGGACGAAGGTCCCGGGGGTGTTCTCAGTCACCGGCGTAACGCTCCTCACGCCACGGGTCGCCCCGGTGGTGGTAGCCGTTCTTCTCCCAGAAGCCGGGCTCGTCGTGGTCGAGGAGCTCCAGGCCCGCGACCCACTTGACGCTCTTCCAGAAGTACAGGTGCGGGACGATCAGTCGGGCCGGGCCGCCGTGCTCGGGCGGCAGCGGCTCGCCGTCGTACTCCCAGACGATCCACGCCCGGCCGCCGGTGACGTCGGCGAGCGGCAGGTTCGCGGTGTAGCCGGTGTGCGCGTACGCGACGACGTGGGTGGCGGCGGGCAGCGGGCCGCCCGCCCCGGCGAGGAACGTGTCGAGGCTCACGCCGCCGAAGCGCACGCCGAACTTGGACCAGCTCGTCACGCAGTGGATGTCGCCCGCGTACCCGGAGGGCGGCAGCGCGTGCGCCTCGCCCCAGGTCCAGGTGCGCGGGCGGGCCACGAGGCCGCCGACGCGGAAGGTCCAGTCGGCCGCGTCGAGGCGCGGCGTGACCTCGGCGGACAGGACGGGCCAGGTGTCGCGGGCGTCGTACTGCCCCGGGGGCAGGCGCGGGTCGCGGTCGGCGGCGCGGGCGCGGCCGGTGAAGCCGCGGGTGGGAACGGGGTCGTGTGCAGTCATGTCAGGGGTGGGGTCGCGTGCGGGGTGCGGTCACAAGGGTGGTGCGGTCGCCTCAGGGGTGTGGTCCCGGGCGCGGTCAGGGGCACGTTCACGGACGGTGCCGTCGCGTCGAGGGCGCCGTCATGGCAGGTGCGCCGGCGCGGCCGGGGCCACGGCGGCGTCCAGGGCGGCGACCGCGCCCGCCTCGTCGAGGGTGAGCAGGGCGCGCTCGCGCATCAGGACGCGTCCGTCGACGACGGTGTCGCGCACGTCGGCGGCGGTGGCGGCGTACGCGAGCGTGGAGTACGGGTCGTGGCGCGGCGCCAGGTGCGGCCGGGCGAGGTCGAGCACGATCAGGTCGGCGCGCTTGCCCGGCTCCAGGGAGCCGAGCAGGTCGCCGAGGCCGAGCGCCCGCGCGGATTCGACGGTCGCCATCCGCACGGCCTGCTCGGCGCCGACGGCGGTGGGGTCGCCGCCCGCCTTGTGCACGAGCGCCGCGAGCCGGACCGCGCCGAGCACGTCCAGGGTGTTGGAACTCACGGCGCCGTCCGTGCCGAGGCCCACCGTGACGCCCGCGTCGAGGAGTTCCGGTACGCGGGCGATGCCGCAGCCCAGCTTGAGGTTCGAGGCCGGGCAGTGGGCGACCGCCGTGCCCGTGCGGGCGAGCGCCGCGATCTCCCCGTCGGTCAGCTCCACGGCGTGCGCGAGCAGCGTGTCCGGGCCGAGCACGCCGAGCGAGTCGAGCAGTTCCACGGGGCGCATGCCGTGCCGCTCGACGACCGTGGCGACCTCGGCCGCGTTCTCGGCGGCGTGCAGGTGCAGCAGCGCGCCGTGGGCCCGGGCCAGCGCGGTGACGGCCGCGAGCTGATCGGGCGCCAGGGTGTACGCGGAGTGCGCGAACAGGACGGGCCGGGTGCCCGGCGCGGGGATGTGCCGGGCCAGCCAGTCGCCCGCCCAACTCAGCCGCTCCGCGTAGGGGCGGCCGTCCGGCGGCTCGGGCACGTCCATGAAGGTCGGGCCGGTGAGCAGCCGCCACCCGGCCTCGCGGGCCACCTCCGCGGCGGCCTCGTGGAACCAGTACATGTCGAGCGCGGTCGTGACCCCGCCGCGCACCGACTCCGCGATCGCCGCCCGGGTGCCCACCGCCACCGCCTCCGGGGACAGCAGCGCCGCCTCGCGCGGGATGACGCGCTCCAGGAAGCCCTGGAGCGTGACGTCGTCGGCGCTGCCGCGCAGCAGCGTCATCGCCAGGTGCGTGTGCGTGTTGACGAGCCCCGGCAGGACGAGACAGCCGCGCGCGTCGATCTCCTCGGCCGCGGCGTACTCCGCGCGCAGCCGCGCGGCCGGGCCGACGGCCACGATCTCGCCGGCGCGCACGGCGACGGCCCCGTCGGTCACGACGGTGCCGGGCGCGTCGACGGTCAGGACGTCGCCGCCGTGGACGAGGAGGTCGACGGGAAGCATGCGGTGCGTGTCTCCAGGGGTGGTGCGGGCGTGGGCGGGGGGGCGCGGGACCCGGGGGGCTACCCGGCCTGCGCGGGGACGTCGGTGGCCAGCAGGCGCAGCGCGTCCAAGGTTATCCGTGCGCCGCGGGCGACTCCGTCGGCGACGACCGTACGGTGCGGGTCGTAGCCGCCGGTCGCCTCCTCGTCGACCAACTCGTCGGCGTTCGCGCCGTCCACGACGAGCGCGCCGCCCGCGATCAGGCCGCGCGTCGCGGCGAACACGTACAGGGCGCTCAACTCCATCTCGATGGCCGCGATTCCCGCCCGCTCGTACGCCTCGACGGGCAGCGGCAGGAAGCCCGGCTGGAACGCGGCCCGGGTCCACACCACGCCCCGGTGGTGCGGGGCGCCCGCGGCGCGGGCCGTGCGCTGGAGGGCGAGGACCGCCTCCGGGGCCGCGAACGCCGGGTACTCGGCGGGGATGAGCTGCTGCGTCACGCCGTCGTCGCGCACCGCCGCGTCGGCGATCACCAGGTCGCCGTCCGCGATGCCGCGCCGGATCGCGCCGGCCGTGCCGAGCCGGATGAGGTGCGTCACACCGGCCTGCGCCAGCTCCTGGAAGAGCAGCAGCGCCCCGGACGCGCCCACGCCGTGCGAGGAGACGACGACGGGCAGCCCCCGCCAGGTGCCGGTGAAGGTGCGGTACTCGCGGCGGTACGCCACCTCCTTCGCGTCCTCCAGGAGCGCGGCGACGGCCGAGGCGCGGGCGGGGTCGCCGACGACGACGGCGTACGGGGGAAGGCCGGTCCAGGGGACTCCGGTGAGGGGGAGAGGGGTGGCGGTGGTCGTCACAAGCGTGCTCCTCCGAGGCTCCAAGGGTGTCGGGGCTACGCGCGGAAGTGTGCCGGGAGCCCGGCACCCGCCCCGCACCGGGGCCCTTCGGAGACACGTCCCGGCCCCTTCGGAGCACTCGTACCGGTCCCGTCAACGCGCTCGCACCGGTCCCTTCCAAGCGCACGTCCCGGTCCCTCCGGGAGCACGCGTAAGGGGCGGCCGCAGTGGCGACCGCCCCTTACCACTGACCGACCGGTGTGGCGTCAGCCCTTCTTCTCCAGCAGGTCCTCGACCTTGCCGCGGATCTCGTCCGTCGCCAGGCCGCGGATCGTCAGCGTGGTCCGCCGGCGCAGCACGTCGTCGGCCGTCTCGGCCCACTCGTGGTCGCGCGCGTAGACGACCTGCGCCCAGATCTCCGGGGCGTCCGGGTGGACGCGCTCGGCGAGCTCCGGGTTCTCGTTCGCCAGGCGGGCGATGTCGAAGGAGAGCGAGCCGTAGTGCGTCGCCAGGTGGCGGGCGGTGTCCGGCGCCATCCGCGGGCCGGGCGCCGGGCCGTCGACCAGCAGGCGGTGGGCGACCGCGCGCGGGTTGGCGATGCCGGGCAGCGGCAGCTTCTTCGGCAGCGTGGAGATCGGCTCGTAGTCGTCGCCCAGCGGGTGGCCCGGCAGCGACTCCAGCTTCTTCATGATGGTGCGGCCTATGTGGCGGAACGTCGTCCACTTGCCGCCCGCGACCGACAGCATGCCGCCGCGGCCCTCGGTGACGACCGTCTCGCGCTTGGCCTTCGAGGTGTCGCCGGGGCCGCCGGGCAGCACCCGCAGACCCGCGAAGGAGTACGTGATCAGGTCGCGGGAGAGCTGCTGGTCCCGGATCGAGAACGCGGCCTCGTCCAGGATCTGCGTGACGTCCTTCTCGTTGACCGAGACCTCGCGCGGGTCGCCCTCGTACTCCTCGTCGGTCGTGCCGAGCAGCAGCATGTCCTCCCACGGCAGGGCGAACGTGATGCGGTACTTGTCGATCGGCGTGGCGAGCGCGGCCTTCCAGGGGGAGGTGCGCTTGAGCACGAGGTGCGCGCCCTTGGACAGGCGGATGGAGGGGGCCGCGTTCTTGTCCTCAAGGGCGCGCAGGTGGTCGACCCAGGGGCCGGTGGCGTTCAGCACGAGCCGCGCGTTGACGCCGAACTCGTCGCCGGACAGGCGGTCCTTGAGGTCGGCGCCGGTGACCCGGCCGCTGGTGAAGCGCAGCCCGGTGACCTCGGCGTGGTTGAGGACGACGGCACCGGCCTCGACGGCCGCGCGGACCGTCATCAGGGCCATGCGGGCGTCGTTCATCTGGTCGTCGCCGTACACGGCCACGGCCTTCAGGTTGTCGGTGCGCAGCTCCGGCACGTCCTGCGCCGCCTTGGCGGGGGAGAGCAGGTGGCCGACGCCGTCGCCGAACGCGGACAGCGCCGAGTAGGCGAACACGCCCGCGCCGAGCTTGGCGGCGCCGTGCGGGCCGCCCTTGTACACCGGCAGGTAGAAGGTGAGCGGGTTGGCGAGGTGCGGTGCCACCTGGCGCGACACCGCACGCCGCTCGAAGTGGTTCTCCGCGACCAGCTTCACCGCGCCGGTCTGCAGGTAGCGCAGACCGCCGTGGAGCAGCTTGGAGGAGGCGGAGGAGGTGGCGCCGGCGAAGTCACCGGCGTCCACCAGGGCCACCCTGAGACCCGACTGCGCGGCGTGCCAGGCCGTGGAGATGCCCAGGATGCCGCCACCGATCACCAGGAGGTCGTACGCCGCCTTGGAAAGGCGTTCCCGGGTCTCGGCGCGGCTGGGGTTGCCGCCGGTGGCCGGCGGCGTCCCGAGTGCCGAGACGACGGGGTCGCTGTCTAGGGTGGTCATGGTTATTGCTCCTCGTCAGGCGAGCTGTGGTCAGCTCTCGTCCTCGAGCCAGCCCATGGTCCGCTCCACGGCCTTGAGCCAGTTCTTGTACTCACGGGCGCGGAGGTCCGCGTCCATACGGGGGGTCCACTCCGCGGCCCGGCGCCAGTTGGCGCGCAGGTCGTCGGTGGAGGACCAGAAGCCGACGGCGAGACCGGCGGCGTATGCGGCGCCGAGGCAGGTCGTCTCGGCGACCATCGGGCGCACCACGGGCGCGTCCAGGAAGTCCGAGAGGGTCTGCATCAGCAGGTTGTTGGAGGTCATGCCGCCGTCGACCTTGAGGGCCGCGAGCTCGACGCCGGAGTCCTTCGTCATGGCGTCGGTGATCTCGCGGGTCTGCCAGGCGGTGGCCTCCAGGACGGCGCGCGCGATGTGCGCCTTGGTGACGTACCGGGTCAGACCGGCGATCACCCCGCGGGCGTCGGAGCGCCAGTACGGGGCGAACAGGCCGGAGAAGGCCGGGACGAAGTAGGCGCCGCCGTTGTCCTCGACGCTGGAGGCCAGCGTCTCGATCTCGGCGGCGGACTTGATGAGGCCCATCTGGTCGCGCATCCACTGGACGAGCGAGCCGGTGACGGCGATGGAGCCTTCGAGGGCGTAGACGGGCTTGGCGTCACCGATCTGGTAACCGACCGTCGTCAGCAGTCCGCTGTACGAGTTGATGGCCTTCTCGCCGGTGTTCATCAGCATGAAGGTACCGGTGCCGTACGTGGACTTGGCCTCGCCCTCGGCGAAGCAGGTCTGGCCGAACAGGGCCGCCTGCTGGTCGCCGAGCGCGGAGGCGACGGGGATGCCGCCGAGCAGGTCGCCGAGGGCGCCGCCGGTGACCTCGCCGTAGACCTCGGCGGAGGAACGGATCTCCGGGAGCATCTGCATGGGCACGCCGATGGAGTCGCAGATGCGCTCGTCCCACTCCATCTTGTGGAGGTTCATCAGCATGGTGCGGGAGGCGTTGGTGACGTCGGTGACGTGCTTGCCGCCGTTCACGCCGCCCGTCAGGTTCCAGATGACCCAGGAGTCCATGGTGCCGAAGACGATGTCGCCGGCCTCGGCGCGCTCGCGCAGGCCCTCGACGTTGTCGAGCAGCCAGCGGGCCTTCGGCCCGGCGAAGTAGGACGCCAGCGGCAGGCCGGTCTCGCGGCGGAAGCGGTCCTGGCCGACGTTGCGGCCGAGCTCTCTGCACAGGGCGTCGGTGCGGGTGTCCTGCCAGACGATGGCGTTGTGCACCGGCTCGCCGGTGTTCTTGTCCCACAGCAGCGTGGTCTCACGCTGGTTGGTGATGCCGATGGCCTTGATGTCGTCGCGGGTGATGCCGGCCTTGGAGACGGCCCCGGCGACGACCTCCTGGACGTTGGCCCAGATCTCGGCGGCGTCGTGCTCCACCCAGCCCGGCTTCGGGAAGATCTGCTCGTGCTCCTTCTGGTCGACGGAGACGATGCGGCCGTCCCGGTCGAAGACGATGCAGCGGCTGGACGTGGTGCCCTGGTCGATGGCCGCGATGAACGGCCCGGCGTGGGAGGGGGCGCCTGCGGTGTGTGCGTCGGTCACGGTGTGCTCCTGAAGTACGTCGTGGTCGGGTGGTCGGCGGGTTCGCTCAGAACAGCTTGTAGATGCAGGCGGCGAGGGCGCCGCCGAACAGCGGACCGACCACGGGAATCCACGCGTACGACCAGTCGGAGCCACCCTTGTTGGGGAGCGGGAGCAGGGCGTGGACGATGCGGGGGCCCAGGTCGCGGACCGGGTTGATGGCGTACCCCGTGGGGCCGCCGAGCGAGAGGCCGATGCCGACCACGACGAGGGAGGTGATCAGGGCGCCCAGGGTGCCGAGGCCGTTGCCCCCGTCGTTGAGGCCCTGGGTGAGGATCGCCAGGACGAGCACGGTCGTGGCGATGACCTCGGTGACGAGGTTCTGCACGACGTTCCGGATCTCCGGACCGGTGGAGAAGATGCCGAGCACGGGACCGGCCTTGGGCGCGGCCTTCTGGTCGACGAGGCCCTCCTCGGCGGGCTGCGCCGCGATGACCTCGGGGTCGGTGAGGTGGGCCTGGAACTGCCCGTAGTACGTCGCCCACACCAGTACGGCACCGATCATGGCGCCCAGGAGCTGCGAGGCCAGGTAGAGCGGCACGTCGTTCCACTTGGTGCCGCCCTCGACGGCGAGGCCGACGGTGACCGCCGGGTTCAGGTGGGCGCCCGAGACGCCGCCGGCCAGGTAGGCGGCCGTGAGCACCGCGAAGCCCCACCCGAAGGTGATGGCGAGCCAGCCGGCGTCCTTGGCCTTCGAGCGCTTGAGCGTGACAGCGGCGCAGACTCCACCGCCCAGCAGGATGAGCACGGCGGTACCGATGGTCTCGCCGAGGAAGATGTCGTGGCTGGACACCCGCGACTCCTTTGTCCTTCGTCCAGGGGAAAGCCGAACCCCGGGTCCCTCCGGTGGTCCGCGCCCTCAGGTGAGAGCGTTGCCGGCCCTTGGCTCGCCCCACTCTAACGCGTAATGCCGTTAGCTGTTCGACAATGCCGACCGGTGGACGCGAGTCTGTCTCTGGGGTTACCGGCACGTCAAGAGTTCTGTAATTGAAAACACGATCGTTATTGATCGACTGGACCTATCACCGCGGGCCGACAGCGGTGCGCGTGGTGGGCGGGGGTCACCTCAGGCCGTCCGGCGTTCGAGGACGAGGCGCGGAGCGCCGGAAAGGAGGCCCCAGGGGGCGCGGCCCCCTGGTTTCGGGAAGGGGCGGGTGAGAGGCGCCCCGCGCAGGCGGAAGCGCCCCGCCGGAAGCTGCCGGGCGCGGCCTGGAAGCGCCCCGCGGGAAGCCGCCGACGCGGCCTGGAAGCACCCCGCGGGAAGCCGCCGACGCGGCCTAGAAGCGGCTCGCGCCCAGGTCCCGCGAGACCGCCCGGGCGCAGTCCCGCACGGCCGCGACCAGCTCGGGCCGCAGCTCCCCGTCCGGGCACACCCGCTCCACGGCGCCGGTGACGCCCACGGCCCCCACCGGCATCCGCCGCCGGTCGTGGATGGGCGCGGCCACCGAGGCGATGCCCTCCCAGGTCTCTTCCTCGTCGGTCGCGTACCCGCGCGCCCGCGTGAGGTCGAGGACCGCCTCGAACGCCTCCGGCGCGCAGGTCGTCCGGTCGGTGAAGGCCTTCCGCTCGGCCTCCAGGGCCTCGCTGTGCGCCACCGGGTCGTACGCCGAGAGCACCTTGCCGAGCGCCGTGGAGTGCAGCGGCTGCATCGCCCCGACCTCCAGGACCTGCCGGCTGTCGTCGGGCCGGAAGACGTGGTGCACGATCAGCACGCCCTGCTGGTGCAGCACGCCCAGGTAGACGCTCTCACCGCTGGAGCGGGCCAGGTCGTCGGCCCACACCAGGGCGCGGGCCCGCAGCTCGTGCACGTCCAGGTAGCTGTTGCCGAGCCGCAGCAGCTCCGCGCCGAGCTGGTAGCGCCCGGAGGTCGCGTCCTGCTCGACGAAGCCCTCCTGCTGGAGCGTGCGCAGGATGCCGTGGGCCGTACCCTTGGCCAGCCCGAGGGAGGAGGCGATGTCCGAGAGGCCGAGCCGCCGCTCGCCCCCGGCGAGCAGGCGCAGCATCGCCGCGGCCCGTTCCAGCGACTGGATGTTGCGTGCCATCGCAGCCCTTTCCTCCATCCGTGTCCCGCACCCCTGTGTGCCGGGCACCCGTTCCGCGGCAACCTGACGAACGGGGTCGCCGTTCGGCAATGCTGAACACTATCGGTCGTTGCCGACCTCTGGCTAAGGATGCGCACGCCGGTATCGCGTTCAGGCCGACCGACGTCGACTTCCGGCCACCCGTCCGTCCTCTGGAACGTCCTCACACCAGAAAGCCTGTGCCAGCTACCCTGGCCGCGTGCGCCTTCCGTGGGAAGCCGCAAAGCCGACAGCCGTCGCACTCCAGGGAGCTCATTCATGGCCTCGTCGCCGTCCTCCTCATCCGTCCCCGCCACGGACGCCCCCGCCCCCGCGGCGGACGCCTCCGCCGGGAGCCGGGCCGACGCCCTCCGCCACGCGCTCGCCACCCGCGTGGTCGTCGCCGACGGCGCCATGGGCACCATGCTCCAGGCCCAGGACCCCAGCCTCGACGACTTCCAGAACCTCGAAGGCTGCAACGAGGTCCTGAACGTCACCCGCCCCGACATCGTCCGCTCCGTGCACCAGGAGTACTTCGCCGCGGGCGTCGACTGCGTCGAGACCAACACCTTCGGCGCGAACCACGCCGCGCTCGGCGAGTACGACATCGCCGACCGGGTCTACGAGCTCTCCGAGGCCGGCGCCCGCATCGCCCGCGAGGTCGCCGACGAGGTCACCGCCGAGACCGGGCAGCAGCGCTGGGTCCTCGGCTCCATGGGCCCCGGCACCAAGCTGCCCACCCTCGGCCACGCCCCCTACACCCTGCTGCGCGACGCCTACCAGCAGAACGCCGAGGGCATGATCTCCGGCGGCGCCGACGCGCTCCTGGTGGAGACCACCCAGGACCTGCTCCAGACCAAGGCCGCCCTGCTCGGCGCCCGCCGCGCCCTGGAGGCCACCGGCGCGGACCTGCCGCTGATCTGCTCCGTCACCGTCGAGACCACCGGCACCATGCTCCTCGGCTCGGAGATCGGCGCCGCGCTCACCGCCCTGGAACCCCTCGGCATCGACATGATCGGCCTGAACTGCGCGACCGGCCCGGCCGAGATGAGCGAGCACCTGCGCTACCTCGCCCGCCACTCCCGCGTCCCGCTGGCCTGCATGCCCAACGCCGGCCTGCCCGTGCTCGGCAAGGACGGCGCCCACTACCCGCTGACCGCGCCCGAGCTGGCCGACGCCCAGGAGACCTTCGTCCGCGAGTACGGCCTCTCCCTCGTCGGCGGCTGCTGCGGCACGACGCCCGAGCACCTGCGCCAGGTCGTCGAGCGGGTGCGCGGGCTCACCCCGGCCGCGCGCGAGCCGCGCCCCGAGCCGGGCGCCGCCTCCCTCTACCAGAGTGTCCCGTTCCGCCAGGACACGTCGTACCTCGCGATCGGCGAGCGCACCAACGCCAACGGCTCGAAGAAGTTCCGCGAGGCCATGCTGGAGGGCCGCTGGGACGACTGCGTGGAGATGGCCCGCGACCAGATCCGCGAGGGCGCCCACATGCTCGACCTCTGCGTCGACTACGTGGGCCGCGACGGCGTGGCGGACATGGAGGAGCTCGCCGGACGCTTCGCCACCGCCTCCACGCTGCCCGTCGTCCTGGACTCCACCGAGGTCGACGTCATCCGGGCGGGCCTGGAGAAGCTCGGCGGCCGCGCCGTCATCAACTCTGTCAACTACGAGGACGGCGACGGCCCCGACTCCCGCTTCGCGCAGGTCACCCGCCTCGCCCAGGAGCACGGCGCCGCCCTCATCGCGCTCACCATCGACGAGGAGGGCCAGGCCCGCACCCCGGAGAAGAAGGTCGAGATCGCCGAGCGGCTGATCGCCGACCTCACCGGTAACTGGGGCATCCACGAGTGCGACATCCTCATCGACACCCTGACCTTCACCATCTGCACCGGCCAGGAGGAGTCCCGCAAGGACGGCATCGCCACCATCGAGGCCATCCGGGAGCTGAAGAAGCGCCACCCGGACGTGCAGACCACCCTCGGCCTGTCCAACATCTCCTTCGGCCTCAACCCGGCCGCGCGCATCCTGCTGAACTCCGTCTTCCTCGACGAGTGCGTCAAGGCGGGCCTCGACTCGGCGATCGTGCACGCCTCCAAGATCCTGCCGATCGCCCGCTTCAGCGAGGAGGAGGTCACCACCGCCCTCGACCTCATCCACGACCGCCGCGCCGAGGGCTACGACCCGCTGCAGAAGCTGATGGCGCTGTTCGAGGGCGCCACCGCCAAGTCCCTCAAGGCGGGCAAGGCCGAGGAACTCGCCGCCCTGCCGCTGGAGGAGCGCCTCAAGCGCCGCATCATCGACGGCGAGCGCAACGGCCTGGAGGCCGACCTCGACGAGGCCCTGACCACCCGCAAGGCCCTCGACATCGTCAACGACACCCTCCTGGACGGCATGAAGGTCGTCGGCGAGCTGTTCGGCTCCGGCCAGATGCAGCTCCCGTTCGTGCTCCAGTCCGCCGAGGTCATGAAGACCGCCGTCGCCCACCTCGAACCCCACATGGAGAAGGTCGAGGGCGACGAGGCGGGCAAGGGCACCATCGTCCTCGCCACCGTGCGCGGCGACGTCCACGACATCGGCAAGAACCTCGTCGACATCATCCTGTCCAACAACGGCTACAACGTGGTCAACCTCGGCATCAAGCAGCCCGTGGCCGCGATCCTCGACGCCGCCCAGGAGCACAAGGCCGACGTCATCGGCATGTCCGGCCTCCTGGTCAAGTCGACCGTGATCATGAAGGAGAACCTGGAGGAGCTCAACCAGCGCAAGATGGCCGCCGACTACCCGGTCATCCTCGGCGGCGCCGCCCTCACCCGCGCCTACGTCGAGCAGGACCTCCACGAGATCTACGAGGGCGAGGTCCGCTACGCCCGCGACGCCTTCGAGGGCCTGCGCCTGATGGACGCCCTCATCGCCGTCAAGCGCGGCGTGCCCGGCGCCACCCTGCCCGAGCTCAAGCAGCGCCGCGTGCCCAAGCGCGACACGGCCGCGGTCGAGGTCAAGGAGCCCGAGGGCCCCGCCCGCTCCGACGTCGCCACCGACAACCCCGTGCCCGCGCCGCCGTTCTGGGGCACCCGCGTCGTCAAGGGCATCCAGCTCAAGGAGTACGCCTCCTGGCTCGACGAGGGCGCCCTGTTCAAGGGCCAGTGGGGCCTGAAGCAGGCCCGTACCGGCGACGGACCCACGTACGAGGAACTGGTCGAGACCGAGGGCAGGCCCCGGCTGCGCGGGCTGCTCGACGACCTCCAGACCAAGGGCCTGCTCGAAGCCGCCGTCGTGTACGGCTACTTCCCCTGCGTCTCCAAGGGCGACGACCTGATCATCCTCGACGAGCAGGGCAACGAGCGCACCCGCTTCTCCTTCCCGCGCCAGCGCCGCGGCCGCCGCCTGTGCCTCGCGGACTTCTTCCGGCCCGAGGAGTCCGGCGAGAAGGACGTCGTCGGCCTCCAGGTCGTCACCGTCGGCTCGAAGATCGGCGAGGCCACCGCCGAGCTCTTCGCCTCCGACGCCTACCGCGACTACCTCGAACTGCACGGCCTGTCCGTGCAGTTGGCCGAGGCCCTCGCCGAGTACTGGCACGCCCGCGTGCGCGCCGAGCTCGGCTTCGGCGGCGAGGACCCCGCCGACGTCGAGGACATGTTCGCGCTCAAGTACCGCGGCGCCCGCTTCTCGCTCGGCTACGGCGCCTGCCCCGACCTGGAGGACCGCGCGAAGATCGCCGAACTCCTCCGGCCCGAGCGCATCGGCGTCCAGCTCTCCGAGGAGTTCCAGCTCCACCCCGAGCAGTCCACGGACGCCATCGTCCTCCACCACCCGGAAGCCAAGTACTTCAACGCACGCTGATATCCCGAGGCACGCGCAGCCGGGCAGTCGTACACTGGTCGGTCCAGCTCTCAGGCCGGTCCCCCGCGGGGGACCGGCCTTCTCGTCCCTCATGGACCTCATGACCTCATGGAGGTGTACGGATGACCAGTACGGTCCCCGCGCGCGGCGCCCAACCCCAAGCTCTCGGCTCCGCCCGAGCGGGGGAGGCCCCACCGGCCGAAGGCTCCGCCCTGCAGGCCGTTCTCCTCGACATGGACGGCACGCTCGTGGACACCGAGGGCTTCTGGTGGGACGCCGAGGTCGAGGTGTTCGCCGCGCTCGGCCACACCCTCGACGAGTCCTGGCGCGACGTCGTCGTCGGCGGCCCCATGACGCGCAGCGCCGGCTTCCTCATCGAGGCCACCGGCGCCGACATCACCCTCCCCGAACTCACCGTCCTGCTCAACGACGGCTTCGAGGACCGCATCAGCCGCTCCCTGCCGCTGATGCCCGGCGCCGCCCGGCTGCTCGCGGAACTCTCCACCCACGAGGTGCCCACCGCCCTCGTCTCCGCCTCGCACCGGCGCATCATCGACCGCGTCCTGGACTCCCTCGGCGCCCACCACTTCGCCCTGACCGTCGCCGGCGACGAGGTGGCCCGCACCAAGCCCCACCCCGAGCCGTACCTGCTCGCCGCCTCCGGCCTCGGCGCCGACCCGGCCCGCTGCGCCGTCGTCGAGGACACCGCCACCGGCGTGGCCGCCGCCGAGGCCGCCGGCTGCCGCGTGGTGGCCGTGCCGTCCGTCGCGCCCATCGCCCCGGCCGCGGGCCGCACCGTCGTGCCCTCCCTCGAACACGTCGACCTGGACTTCCTGCGCAGCCTGATGACCACCCCGGCGGCCCGCGCCTGAGGGGCGGCCGGGGCACCCCCGGCTGTGGGGAACCAGCCGGGTGGCCGAAAAGCCCAGAGCACACACCCGGTTGAAAGTGTGACGTTTCCCACTGGCATGAGGGTCGACAGGCGCGTCGCCTTGTGCAGGAGGGGCTGTCCACCCCCCATGGGGCAGGCCCTTGTGTCCTGATTGAACCGGTGGTGCACGAAACCTTCCGGTGTCGGGTTATCGGTGCGTCCCCGCCCGGTATCCCTGCGTGATGGCGCCTCAACTCCGGTCCCCGTCAACGCCCCCAGTGGTGCGGACTAATCTCGTCGCGAGAACATCGCTGCCACCCCCCGTGCCCCTGTCGAACCCCACCCCGCCGTTGCCGGAAACACGGGATCAAGAGTTCTGGAGAACGTCCAGCATGAACCGCAAGACTTTGGTGCTGCCGGCCCTGATAGGTCTGCTCGCCCCCACGCTCGCCGCGTGTGGCGGTTCCGGCAGCGGGGACGGTGACGACCCCATCGCCGCGGGGACCACGGACCGGTTCACGGCCTCCAAGGAGGTACCGGCGCCCTTCGACCCGGCGTACGCCTACGACGCCGGCTCCTGGAACGTCCTGCGCCAGACCCTCCAGACGCTCATGGCCCTGCCGCGCGGGGGCGGCGAGCCGGAGCCCGAGGCCGCCCAGAAGTGCGGCTTCACCGACACCGGCAACGAGCGTTACGCGTGCACCCTGCGCAAGGACCTCACCTTCGCCGACGGCAAGCCGCTGACCGCCTCCGACGTGAAGTTCTCCATCGAGCGCGTCCGCGACATGAAGGTCGCCAACCCCAGCGGTTCGGCCCAGCTCGTGTCGAACGTCGAGACCATCGAGGTCCAGGGCGAGCGCGGGATCGTCTTCCACCTGAAGACCCCGGACGCCACCTTCCCGTACAAGCTCGCCACGCCGACCGCGGGCATCGTCAGCCCCGACCACTACGACAAGAACAAGCTGCGCGACGGCTTCGAGCTTGACGGCTCCGGCCCGTACACCGTCAAGCAGGAGGTCGAGGACAACCAGCTCGTCAAGGCCGTCTTCACCAAGAACCCCAAGTACAAGGGCTCGTTCACGCCGCAGAACGACAAGGTCGAACTGCGCACCTTCCAGAACGCCTCCGCCATGGGCAAGGCCCTGGAGGACGGCGACATCGACCTGATGACGCGCACCATGTCGCCCGAGCAGATCAAGCGGCTCGACACCAGCCCGGCCAAGAACATCGACCTCGTCGACATGCCCGGCCTGGAGATCCGCTACCTCGCCTTCAACACCGACGCGCCGACCGTGAAGGACAAGGCCGTTCGCCAGGCCATGGCGCAGGTCGTCGACCGCGGCGCGCTGATCGACAAGGTGTACGGCCCCTCCGCGGACCCGCTGTACTCCCTGGTGCCCACCACCATCACCGGCCACTCCAACTCCTTCTTCAACCGCTACAGCGAGCCGAGCCCCAAGAAGGCCAAGGACCTCCTGCGCCGCGCGGGTGTCGACGCCCCGGTCAAGCTGACGCTGCACTACACCACCGACCACTACGGCCCGGCCACGAAGAAGGAGTTCGAGACGCTGCGTCAGCAGCTCAACGACAGCGGCCTCTTCGACGTGCAGATCAAGGGCCACATCTGGAACACCTTCCGCGCCGCCGAGCAGAAGGGCGAGTACGACGTCTACGGCATGGGCTGGTTCCCCGACTTCCCGGACGCGGACAACTTCCTCGCGCCGTTCCTCGACGAGGACAACTTCCTCGGTTCGCCCTACCGCAACAACACCATCAACAGCGAGCTGATCCCCGCCTCGCGCCGCGAGGCCGACCGCCTCAGCGCCGCCAAGAGCCTGGAGCGGATCCAGGACATCGTGGCCGATGACGTCCCGGTGCTCCCGCTGTGGCAGGGCAAGCAGTACATCGCCGCCCGCGATGACATCACGGGCGTCGAATGGGCTCTCAACTCCTCCTCCAACCTCCAGTTGTGGGAGCTCGCCCGTGGTGTGGGCGACTGACCCGCCCCGCACCCCGAGACGGAAACAACGACAAGGCACGCAAGTGAAAATGCGCAACCCGTGGCTGGCCCTCCCCCTCTCCTCCGGCCTGGCCGCCGCCCTCCTCACCGGCTGTGGCTCGGAGTCCTCCGGGTCGGCCGAGGACAGTGACTCCGTGGTCGTCGGCATGTCCGACGACGTCCTCGCCACCGACCCGGCCTCCGGCTACGACCCGGGCTCCTGGCTGCTGTTCAACAACGTCTTCCAGTCGCTGCTGAGCTTCCCCAAGGGCGCCACCGAACCGGAGCCCGAGGCCGCCCGGAAGTGCGGCTTCACCGACCAGCGCGCCCAGGTCTACACCTGCACCCTGCGCGAGGGCCTGAAGTTCAGCAACGGCAACGCCCTCACGTCGAAGGACGTCAAGTTCTCCTTCGACCGCATGCTGAAGATCAACGACGACAAGGGCCCGGCGCCCATGTTCCCGATGCTCGACCGCGTCCAGACGCCCGACGACAAGACCGTGGTCTTCAAGCTCAAGGGCCCCGACGCGACCTTCCCGAGCAAGATAGCCTCGGGCGCCGGCTCCATCGTCGACCACCGCGAGTACCCCGCCGACAAGCTCCGCACCGACGGCGAGGCCGTGGGCTCCGGCCCGTACACGCTCGACTCCTTCAGCAAGGACGAGGCGGTCTTCTCCGTCAACGACGACTACCGCGGCACCGCCAAGCCCAAGAACGAGGGCGTCACCCTCCGCTTCTTCCGCGACGACCGCAAGGCCCTCAAGCAGGCCGTCATCGACGAGAAGATCGACATCGCCTACCGAGGCCTCGCCGCCGCGGACATCGCCGACATCGAGAAGAACTCCGCCGACCACGACCTGGAGGTCGTGGAGGGCACCAGCGCCGAGGTCCAGCACTTGGTCTTCAACATGAAGGACCCGGTCGTCGGCAAGCTCGGCGTCCGCAAGGCCGTCGCCTACCTGCTCGACCGCGAGGCCCTGGTCGACGAGGTGTACCAGAACACGGCGACGCCGCTGTACTCCATCGTCCCGGCGGGCATCGGCGGCCACAACACGGCCTTCTTCGACACCTACGGCGCCCGGCCCCAGCGCGACAAGGCCGCCGCCGCCCTGCGCCAGGCCGGCGTCGAGGGCAAGGCCCGGCTCACCCTGTGGTCCACGCCGTCCCGTTACGGCCCGGCCACCGACGAGGCGCTGCGCGCCGTCGCCAAGCAGCTCAACGCCAGCGGCCTGTTCGAGGCGGACGTGAAGTCCGTTCCGTTCGAGCAGTACGAGAAGGACATCAAGGCCGGGAAGTACGGCGTGTACGTCAAGGGCTGGGTGCCGGACTACCCGGACCCGGACAACTTCACGCAGCCGTTCTTCGGCAAGGGCAACGTGCTGTCCAACCACTACGAGAACAGCACCATCACCGGGAAGATCATCCCCGGCATGGCCGCGCAGAGCGACCGCGCCTCGACCGACAAGGACTACGGCCGCCTGCAGGACATCGTCGCCGAGGAGCTGCCCATCCTCCCGGTCTGGCAGGCCAAGCAGTACGCGGTGGTCCGCCAGAACGTCTACGGCGTGGAGTCCTGCCTGGACCCGTCGACGGTCTTCCGCTTCTGGGAGCTGAGCAAGGACTGAGCACCGGCGCACACGACGAGGCCCTGCTTCCCGGAGGGGAGCAGGGCCTCGTCGTGCGGTGGTGCCGGCGGCTCGCTGCCCGCGGAGGGCCGCCGCCTGTTGTTCGGGGTCTACCGGGGGTTTGTTCGGGGTCTATCGGAGATCCAGCCGGGGGCCTGTCCAGGGTTCAGCCGGGGGCCCACCGGAGGTTCAGGGGGGCGGCTACTGCGCGCCGGGTCGTACGAGACCGCTCTCGTACGCGTACACCGCGGCCTGCACCCGGTCCCGCAGCCCCAGCTTCGTCAGTACGTGCCCCACGTGCGTCTTCACCGTGGTCTCGCTCACGAACAGGTCCGCGGCGATCTCCGCGTTGGACAGCCCCCGGGCCACCAGCTTGAGGACCTCCACCTCCCGCTCGGTCAGCGTGTGCAGCGTGTCCGGAACCGGCTCGTCCCCCGACGGCAGATGCCCCGCGTACTTGTCGAGGAGCCGCCGCGTGATGCTCGGCGCCAGCATCGCCTCACCCGCGGCCACCACCCGGATGGCCTGCACCAGCTCGTTCGCCGGGGCGTCCTTGAGCAGGAAGCCGCTCGCGCCCGCGCGCAGCGCCTCCACCACGTACTCGTCGAGGTCGAACGTCGTCAGCACCAGCACCTTCGCCGGGCCGTCCCGGCCGGGCCCGGTGATCTGCCGGGTGGCCTCGACGCCGTCCATCCGCGGCATGCGGATGTCCATGAGGACCACGTCGGGCTGCAGCGCCCGCACCTGGTCCAGAGCCTGCAGGCCGTCTCCGGCCTCGCCGACGACCGCGATGTCCTGCTCGGCCTCCAGAATCATCCGGAAACCCGTGCGCAGCAGCGGCTGGTCGTCGACCAGTAGGACACGGATGGCCACGTAACTCTCCTTCGCCTAGCCCGGGCCCATTCTGCCCTGCTCACCGACGGCCGACGCGGGCGCCCTCACGGCGAGCGGATACGGCGGGGGAGTGCCGCCGAATTCCGGACACACGGCCTGGTGGTCGCACCAGCCGCACAGCTTCGTCGGGCGCGGCCGCCAGTCGCCGCTCTCCGTCGCCGCGACGATCGCCTCCCACAGCGCGAGCAGCTTGCGCTCCACCCGCTCGAGGTCCGCCGGCACCGGGTCGTACGTGATCACGTCGCCACTGCCCAGGTACACGAGCTGGAGCCGCCGCGGCAGCAAGCCCTTCAGGCGCCACACCACCAAGGCATAGAACTTCATCTGGAACAGCGCGCCCTCCGCGTACTCGGGGCGGGGGGCCTTGCCCGTCTTGTAGTCCACGATCCGGACCTCGCCCGTCGGCGCGACGTCCACCCGGTCGATGATCCCCCGCAGCTTCAGGCCCGACTCCAGCTCGGTTTGCACGAACAGCTCCCGCTCGGCGGGCTCCAGACGCGTGGGGTCCTCCAGCGTGAACCACCGCTCCACCAGCCGCTCGGCGTCCGCGAGCCACCGCGTGAGCCGCTCGCCCTCGGCGTCGTCCGCGAACAGCTCGGCCAGCTCCGGCCTCGCCTCCCGCAGCCGGTCCCACTGACCGGGCACCAGCGCTTTGGCGCGCGGCGCGGTCCGCTCGGCCGCGGGGGCGTCGAAGAGTCTCTCCAGGACCGCGTGGACCAGCGTGCCGCGCGTGGCCGCCTCGCTCGGCTTCTCCGGCAGCTTGTCGATCACCCGGAAGCGATAGAGCAGCGGGCACTGCATGAAGTCGCTCGCCCGCGAGGGCGACAGCGAATCCGGGCGCACCGCCGCCGGGGACGCCACGGCGGCGTCGGTCCTGGTCTCCATGACCTCAGACCCTACGACCCGCCACTGACAACGGCCGCATACCATCGACGACAGACCCTCTCGCCCTGCATGATCGTGCGTGTACCCGCGCCACGGCAGGAGCGGGTGACGCTTCGAACGAGGGGACACCGTGGACGAGAGCGGCGCGAGCGGCAGGCCGCGGTCCGAGAGCACGCCCGAGCACGACGCGCCGGGCGCGCCCGAGCCACGCCCGGAGGCGGCGGGACCCGGCCACGCGCCGGGTGCCCCGGCCCCCGCCCCCGAGCGCACGGCGGAACCCGGCGCCCCCGGACACCCGCGGGAGACCGCCGCCACGGCCCGTACGAAGAACGACGACGACCTCCCGGAACCCACCCACGAGACCCCGCCCCGGCCCCTCACACCGGAGGAGCCTCCCGCCCAGCAGGGCGAGGCAGCACCCCGGCAGCCCCGCGAGACGGCACCTCCGCGGTCCCGTGAAGCGCCTCCCGCCCAGCACGGCGAGGCGGCGCCCGCACAGGCCCAGGCCCGTGAGACGGCAACCCCGCAGTCCGGCGAGGCAACGCCCTCACAGTCCCGCGAGGCGGCACCCCCGTGGTCCCGTGAAGCGGCCCCCGCCCAGCACGGCGAGGCGACGCCCCCGCAAGCCCGGGAAGCAGCCTCCTCCCACACCCGCGAGGCGGCACCCCGCCAGGCCCGCGAGGCGGCACCCCCTCACCCCCCGCAGGCCCCCCGCGTGCACCACGGCGCACCCGCCTCGGGCCGCCCCGGGCAGCGGTCCCGCCCGGACGCCGCCGACGGCGCCAAGGAGGAGCCCAGGAACCCCGGCGGGGGACTGCTCATGGGCCGGCCCTTCGGCGTGCCCGTGTACGTCGCCCCGAGCTGGTTCCTCGTCGCCGCCCTCATCACCTGGGTCTTCGGCGACCAGCTCGACCGCGTCCTGCCCGAGCTCGGCGGCGCCCGCTACCTGGTCTCGCTGTTCTTCGCCGTCGCCTTCTACGCCTCCGTCCTCGTGCACGAGCTCGCGCACACCGTCGCCGCCCTCCGCTTCAAGCTGCCGGTGCGCCGCATCCAGCTCCAGTTCTTCGGCGGCGTCAGCGAGATCGAGAAGGAGTCCGAGACCCCCGGCCGCGAGTTCGTCCTGGCCTTCGTCGGCCCGCTGCTCTCCCTCGTCCTCGCGGGCGTCTTCTACGCGGGCCTGCGCGCCGTCGAACCCGACACCGTCCCCGGCGTCCTGCTCGCCGGCCTGATGATCTCCAACCTCATCGTGGCGGTCTTCAACCTGCTGCCCGGCCTGCCCCTCGACGGCGGCCGCATGCTCCGCGCCGTCGTCTGGAAGATCACCGGTCGCCCCATGACCGGCACCGTCGCCGCCGCTTGGGTCGGCCGCGTGCTCGCCATCTCCGTCCTCATCGGCCTGCCCCTGCTCAACCAGTCCGGCGCGCTCGGCGGCGACACCGGGGAGCTCGGCGGCATGGACGCCGTCACCGACGCCCTGCTCGCCGCGATCCTCGCCGCCATCATCTGGACCGGCGCCGGCAACAGCCTGCGCATGGCCCGGCTGCGCGAGCACCTGCCCGAGCTGCGCGCCCGCGCCCTGACCCGTCGCGCCGTACCCGTCGAGACCGACACGCCCCTCTCCGAGGCCCTGCGCCGCGCCAACGCCGCCGGCGCCCGCGCCCTCGTCGTCGTCGACCCCGACGGCGACCCCATGGCCGTCGTCCGCGAGGCCGCCATCGTCGGCGTCCCCGAACACCGCCGGCCCTGGGTCGCCGTCAGCGGCCTCGCCCAGGACATCACCGAAGGCATGCGCGTCCCCGCCGACCTCGCGGGCGAGGACCTCCTCGACCGGCTGCGCGCCACCCCCGCCACCGAGTACCTCGTCGTCGAGGACTCCGGCGAGATCTACGGCGTCCTGTCCGCCGCCGACGTGGAACGCGCCTTCGTCAAGGCCATGGCCCGCCCGACCTGAGGCCCGGCCCCGCGGATGGTCGGCGGCACCCGCCACGGCCGGTAGGCTGGTCACATGTCCGAACCGACCGGTGCCGCCCGCCGTCGCGGGCCCTTCAAGGTCGGGGACCAGGTCCAGCTCACCGACCCCAAGGGACGCCACTACACGTTCACGCTCGAAGCGGGGAAGAACTTCCACACCCACAAGGGGTCCTTCCCGCACGACGAGCTGATCGGCGCACCCGAGGGCAGTGTTGTCCGCACCACGGGGAACGTCGCGTACCTCGCGCTGCGCCCCCTGCTCCCCGACTACGTCCTGTCCATGCCCCGCGGCGCCGCCGTGGTCTACCCCAAGGACGCGGGGCAGATCCTGGCCTTCGCCGACATCTTCCCCGGCGCCCGCGTCGTCGAGGCCGGTGTGGGCTCCGGCTCGCTCAGCGCCTTCCTGCTGCGCGCCATCGGCGACCAGGGCATGCTGCACTCGTACGAGCGCCGCGAGGACTTCGCGGACATCGCCCGGCAGAACGTCGAGCGCTACTTCGGCGGCCCGCACCCCGCCTGGCAGCTCACCGTCGGCGACCTCCAGGACAACCTGTCCGACACCGAGGTCGACCGCGTGATCCTCGACATGCTCGCCCCCTGGGAGTGCCTGGAGGCCGTCTCCAAGGCCCTCGTGCCCGGCGGCATCCTCTGCGCGTACGTCGCCACGACCACGCAGCTCGCCCGCACCGTGGAGTCCATCCGCGAGCTCGGCGGCTTCAACGAGCCGACCGCCTGGGAATCGATGATCCGCAACTGGCACATCGAGGGCCTGGCCGTCCGGCCCGACCACCGCATGATCGGGCACACCGGCTTCCTGCTCACCGCCCGCCGCCTCGCGGACGGCGTCGAGCCGCCCATGCGCCGCCGCCGCCCCGCCAAGGGCGCCTACGGCGAGGACTACACCGGCCCGAACGCCGACGGCGGCACCCCCCGCTGACACCGCCCGGGCCCGGCCCCCACACCGGCCCGAGCACGCCCGTCCAACGCACCGGCGCTGCCGTCGAGTTCCCCCCACGGGAGGGGAACTCGACGGCGGCGCCGTTCTGTTGCGCGCGTGCCACCCGCGCGCCCCCGGTGTTCCGCGGCCCTGTGAGGTGTGACACGATGCTGGCCATCCCACCTCCACCGGCACAGCCCTCACAGGAGACCCTCCTCGTGCAGCACCCCGCCGACCCGGAACCGGCCCGCACGGCGCACCGGCCGTGGGCCACCCGCCCCCTCCACTGGCTCGCCACCGCGGCCGCCCTGGCCGCCGTCGTCGCGGGCTCCGCCTTCCTGGAACCCGAACGGGCCACCGCCACCGCCGTCGGACCCGGCGGCGGGACGGAGGCCAAGGCCGCCGCGCCCGCCCCCGCCCCCGACCCGGCGGCCGTCGACTACCCCCTGGACTGCGGCACGGTGAAACCGGTCGTCGCCCAGAAGGCCACCGGCGACCTCGACGGCGACGGCCGCCCCGAAACGGTGGCCGCCGTGCACTGCCAGGCCGGCTCGGGCACCCCGCCCGACGGCGTCTACGTCCTCACCCGGCCCCGCCAGGGCGCCGCCCGTGTCGTCGCCACCCTCGTCGACCCCAAGGACCAGCGCACCGCGCAGGACCTCCGCGTCCGCGGCGCCGCCGTCACCGCGACGCTCCTCGGCTACTCCTCGCCCGACGTGCCCCGCTGCTGCCCCGACCGGCGCGACGAGGTCAAGTGGCAGTGGAAGAACGGCGCGTTCACCCGCTCGACAAGCGGCGCGGCCCGCAGCGTGTGACGGTCCGCCCCGGCCTCCCGGGGCCCCGCCCGCCGCACCCCGCGCCCCTGCGGGCACCCGCGCCCACGGCACAGGGGCCCGCAACCGCCGTACCCGGCGGGACACGAGCCCCTGGTGACACCGATCCGGTCACGCAGCGAAACTATTCGGTCACTCTGCGTCCGGCCCGTAGACCTCGACCTTGTCCGAAACCCGACGTACATGAATACAGTCGCCCGGACACTCCTTCGCCGAATCCACCACGTCCCGCAGCAGCGGGAGCGGCACCGGCGTGGTCGCCCCGGGAGCCTGCAACAGCTCGTCGTCGCCGCTCTTCACGTACGCCAGACCGTCAATGTCCAGCTCGAAGACCTCCGGCGCGTACTGCGCGCAGATCCCGTCCCCGGTACACAGGTCCTGATCGATCCAGACCTCGAGCGGGTCCTGCCCTTCACCGACGGTCCGAGCGTCGTGCCCCACGGTCATCTCTCCTGCCGAAACTGCGCCAGACCCAGCCGACTTTGCAGCAAGTCCGGCCAGCTCTGACGGGTGTTGAACAGTTCGACCCTACAACCGGCGGCTTTCGGATGTTGTTCGGTGGGTATTCCCCTGGCGTGAGGGAGAGCGCAAGGGTGAAGATCGGACACACCCCCACCGTCTTTGTGATCTAGGGGTTTCAATCAGCACCCACCCAGGTAGGGTCAGGAAGCGTCCAGCTCCCCTTGGAGGAGGTGAGGACCGTGGCAGCCCACGACGACGACATCAACCGCGGCATCCGGCCGGGGCGAGGGTCTGAGGACCCAGCCGGTCAGGTTGCCTATCTCGAGCAGGAAATCGCCGTCCTGCGACGCAAGCTCGCCGACTCTCCGCGGCACACGAGGATTCTCGAAGAGCGGATCGTCGAGCTGCAGACCAACCTGGCAGGCGTGTCCGCGCAGAACGAGCGGCTCGCCAACACGCTCCGCGAGGCCCGCGACCAGATCGTGGCCCTCAAGGAAGAGGTCGACCGGCTCGCGCAGCCGCCGGCCGGCTTCGGAGTCTTCCTCACGGCGAACGAGGACGGCACCGCCGACATCTTCACCGGCGGCCGCAAGCTCCGCGTGAACGTCAGCCCGAGCGTCGAGCTCGACGAACTCAGGCGCGGCCAGGAAGTCATGCTCAACGAAGCGCTCAACGTGGTCGAGGCCATGGCGTACGAGCGCGTCGGAGACATCGTCACCCTCAAGGAGATCCTCGAGGACGGCGAACGGGCCCTCGTGCTCGGGCACACCGACGAAGAGCGGGTGGTCAGGCTCGCCGAGCCGCTCCTGGACGTGACCATCCGCCCCGGCGACGCCCTGCTGCTCGAACCCCGCTCCGGCTACGTGTACGAGGTCGTACCGAAGAGCGAGGTCGAGGAACTGGTCCTCGAAGAGGTCCCGGACATCAGCTACGACAAGATCGGCGGCCTCGGCGGCCAGATCGAGATGATCCGCGACGCCGTCGAGCTCCCGTACCTCTACCCGGACCTCTTCAAGGAGCACGAACTGCGGCCCCCGAAGGGCGTCCTGCTCTACGGCCCCCCCGGCTGCGGCAAGACGCTCATCGCCAAGGCCGTCGCCAACTCCCTTGCCAAGAAGGTGGCCGAAGTCACCGGCCAGCCCGCGGGGAAGAGCTACTTCCTCAACATCAAGGGACCCGAGCTCCTCAACAAGTACGTCGGCGAGACCGAGCGCCACATCCGCCTGGTCTTCCAGCGAGCCCGCGAGAAGGCGAGCGAGGGCACCCCCGTCATCGTCTTCTTCGACGAGATGGAATCCCTCTTCCGCACCCGCGGCAGCGGCGTCAGCTCGGACGTGGAGAACACCATCGTTCCGCAGCTCCTCGCCGAGATCGACGGCGTGGAGGGCCTGGAGAACGTCATCGTCATCGGCGCCTCCAACCGCGAGGACATGATCGACCCCGCCATCCTGCGCCCCGGCCGGCTCGACGTGAAGATCAAGATCGAGCGCCCGGACGCCGAGGCGGCCAAGGACATCTTCGCCAAGTACCTCACCGAGCGCCTCCCGCTGCACAGCGACGACCTCGCCGAGCACGGCAGCGACAAGGCCGCCACGGTACAGGCCATGATCCAGTCCGTCGTCGAGCAGATGTACGCCGAATCCGAGGAGAACCGCTTCCTCGAAGTCACGTACGCCAACGGCGACAAGGAAGTCCTCTACTTCAAGGACTTCAATTCCGGCGCCATGATCGAGAACATCGTCGGCCGCGCCAAGAAGATGGCCATCAAGGCCTTCCTCGAACAGAACCAGAAGGGCCTCAGGGTCGCGCACCTCCTCCAGGCCTGTGTGGACGAGTTCAAGGAGAACGAGGACCTGCCCAACACCACCAACCCGGACGACTGGGCCCGCATCTCCGGCAAGAAGGGTGAACGGATCGTATACATCCGCACCCTCGTCACCGGAAAGCAGGGCGCCGACACCGGACGCTCCATCGACACGGTGGCCAACACCGGTCAGTACCTGTAGGGACACAGGGCGGCTGCGGGTGCCCACCACGGGTACCCGCAGCCGACTGTTTTCCGTCACTCGCTCAGGGCCTCGCGGCCGCGTCATCGACCCAGCGAGAGCAAAGCAGAAAATGATCTCCCCACCAGCGCAGAGGCGTTCTACGCTCTTCCGTACCGCCGAGTCGCGCAGTGCGGGGACGGGCACCGCACACGCACCGGAGCACCAGCGGTACTTGAGCTGCGCCCCCGACCGAGGGCGCCGCCGGGCAAGGAGGGCCGCATGACCGTACGGCGAGTAATGGGCATCGAGACGGAGTACGGAATCTCCGTCCCCGGCCACCCCAACGCCAATGCCATGCTCACCTCGTCCCAGATCGTCAACGCCTACGCCGCGGCGATGCACCGGGCGCGACGCGCCCGCTGGGACTTCGAGGAGGAGAACCCGCTGCGGGACGCACGGGGCTTCGACCTCGCCCGCGAAGCCGCCGACGCCAGCCAGCTCACCGACGAGGACATCGGCCTCGCCAACGTCATCCTCACCAACGGGGCACGCCTCTACGTCGACCACGCGCACCCCGAGTACAGCGCGCCCGAGGTCACCAACCCGCGCGACGCCGTCCTCTGGGACAAGGCCGGCGAGCGGATCATGGCCGAGGCCGCTGAGCGAGCCGCCCAGCTCCCCGGCGCCCAGCCGATCCACCTCTACAAGAACAACACCGACAACAAGGGCGCGTCCTACGGCACCCACGAGAACTACCTGATGAAGCGGGAGACCGCCTTCTCGGACATCGTGCGCCACCTGACGCCGTTCTTCGTCTCCCGGCAGGTCGTCACCGGCGCGGGCCGCGTCGGCATCGGCCAGGACGGCCACGAGCACGGCTTCCAGCTCAGCCAGCGCGCCGACTACTTCGAGGTCGAGGTCGGCCTGGAGACCACCCTCAAACGGCCCATCATCAACACCCGCGACGAGCCGCACGCCGACGCCGAGAAGTACCGCCGCCTGCACGTGATCATCGGCGACGCGAACCTCTCCGAGATCTCCACCTATCTCAAGCTGGGCACCACCTCGCTCGTCCTCGCCATGATCGAGGACGGCTTCATCGCCGTGGACCTCGCCGTCGACCAGCCCGTCCGCACGCTCCACCAGGTCTCCCACGACCCGAGCCTGCGCCACCTGATCACCCTCCGTAGCGGCCGGACGCTCACGGCCGTACAACTCCAGATGGAGTACTTCGAGCTGGCCCGCAAGTACGTGGAGGAGCGCTACGGGGCCGACGCCGACGAGCAGACCAAGGACGTCCTCACCCGCTGGGAAGACGTCCTCAACCGCCTGGAGCACGACCCCATGAGCCTCTCCGGAGAGCTCGACTGGGTGGCCAAGCGGGAACTGATGGAGGGCTACCGCCGCCGCGACGGCGTCGACTGGGACGCCGCCCGGCTGCACCTCGTCGACCTCCAGTACGCCGACGTGCGCCCCGAGAAGGGCCTCTACAACCGCCTCGTGGCGCGCGGCAAGATGAAGCGGCTCCTGGACGAGGCCGACGTCGAGCGGGCCCGCGCCAAGCCCCCGGAGGACACCCGCGCCTACTTCCGCGGCCGCTGCCTGGAGCAGTACGCGGACGACGTGGCCGCGGCCTCCTGGGACTCCGTGATCTTCGACCTGCCGGGCCGGGACTCCCTCCAGCGGGTCCCGACCCTGGAGCCGCTTCGCGGAACGCGTAATCACGTCAAGGAGCTGCTGGACCGGTGCCGCACGGCGGAAGATCTGGTCCGGGTGCTCTCCGGAAGCTGAAACGCGGCTGAAAGCACGCGGGCCGGGGAATCACAGAGGTGGTCCCCGCACGTTACGGAAGTGCGGGGCCGATGTCGGACCCGGATTGTAGGGTCTGATCAAGAACGTCTAACCGAGCGGGGTGAGGTAGATGGCGACCAAGGACACCGGCGGCGGACAGCAGAAGGCGACGCGCTCCACCGAGGAGGTCGACGAGCAGACGCAGGACGCGCAGGCTTCGGAGGACCTCAAGGAGCGCCAGGAGAAGCTGAGCGACGACGTCGACTCGGTTCTTGACGAAATTGACGATGTACTCGAGGAGAATGCAGAGGACTTCGTGCGCTCCTTCGTGCAAAAGGGCGGGCAGTAAGCCCCTTTTTCCTTCGATTCGAAGGCGTGGTGCGGGCGAGGGGGCGGGACGGCTCGGCGACGACCCTCCGCGCGGCAGGCGCGGTCCGGCCCCCGGAGTGTGGCCCGCACCCTCCGGGCCCCGCTCCCGGCACCCCGCGGTCCGGCTGGCGCGACCGTGCTCCCGCGCCGGCCGGAGGCGCCCCGCGGGCGTCCCGACCGCGCACGTGGAGCACGGGCACGGGACGGGTAGAGTCCGCGGCGTACTGAGCCGCACCTGCAATTCGGCCATCGGCACGTCGGGGGACGAACCAGCCACCCGCCGTCGGGCCATGAACTACTTGGAAGGAAACCCGTGGAAGCCAACACTCGTAGCACCGGGCGTCTACCGGCTGCCTTCCTGACGCCTGGGTCCTCGTCCTTCGTGGACTTCCTCTCGGCGCACCAGCCGGAACTGCTCCCCGGCAACCGCCAGTTGCCGCCGACGAAGGGCGTGCTCGAGGCGCCGCACGGCACGACGATCGTGGCGACGACGTTCCCCGGCGGCGTGGTGCTCGCCGGTGACCGCCGCGCGACGATGGGCAACGTCATCGCGCAGCGCGACATCGAGAAGGTCTTCCCCGCGGACGAGTACTCCGCGGTGGGCATCGCCGGCACGGCGGGCCTGGCCGTGGAGATGGTCAAGCTCTTCCAGTTGGAGCTGGAGCACTTCGAGAAGGTCGAGGGCGCCCAGCTCTCCCTGGAGGGCAAGGCGAACCGGCTGTCGACCATGATCCGGAGCAATCTGGGCATGGCGATGCAGGGCCTCGCGGTGGTGCCGCTCTTCGCCGGGTACGACGTGGACCGGGCCAAGGGCCGGATCTTCTCGTACGACGTGACGGGCGGCCGCAGCGAGGAGCAGGGCTTCGCGGCCACCGGCTCCGGCTCGGTGTTCGCGCGCGGCGCCATGAAGAAGCTGTACCGCGACGACCTGACGGAGGAGCAGGCGACGACGCTGGTCGTGCAGGCGTTGTACGACGCCGCCGACGACGACTCGGCGACGGGTGGTCCGGACGTGGCGCGCCGGATCTATCCGATCGTGACAGTGATCTCCGAGGACGGTTTCCGGCGCTTGTCGGAGGAGGAGACTTCCGGGATCGCGCGCTCGATCCTGGCGCGACGCCTGGAGCAGCCGGACGGCCCGCGGGCCGCGCTGCTCTGAGTACGACTCCGTTGTTGTTGTG
Source organism: Streptomyces sp. CC224B (assembly GCF_030010595.1). Classification (NCBI taxonomy): domain Bacteria; kingdom Bacillati; phylum Actinomycetota; class Actinomycetes; order Kitasatosporales; family Streptomycetaceae; genus Streptomyces; species Streptomyces sp. CC224B. The sequence continues at coordinate 45,972 of NZ_JASCXL010000059.1, forward strand.
ACGTTTTGACAGAAAGGGACGGATAGCCGGTGTCGACGCCGTTCTATGTCTCACCCCAGCAGGCCATGGCCGACCGGGCGGAGTATGCCCGCAAGGGCATCGCGCGCGGTCGCAGTCTGGTTGTGCTGCAGTACGCCGACGGCATTGTGTTCGTCGGTGAGAACCCGTCCCGTGCGCTGCACAAGTTCAGCGAGATCTACGACCGGATCGGTTTCGCCGCGGCCGGTAAGTACAACGAGTACGAGAACCTCCGCATCGGCGGTGTCCGTTACGCGGATCTGCGGGGGTACACCTATGACCGCGGTGATGTGACGGCCCGCGGCCTGGCGAATGTGTACGCGCAGACGCTGGGCACGATTTTCTCCAGCAACGCGGAGAAGCCGTACGAGGTGGAGCTGGTGGTGGCGGAGGTCGGTACGACCCCCGACGGCGACCAGATCTACCGGCTGCCGCACGACGGTTCGATCGTGGACGAGCACGGCTCGGTCGCGGTCGGTGGCAACGCCGAGCAGATCAGCTCCTTCCTGGACCAGCGGCACCGGGACGGGATGACGCTGGCGGAGGCGTTGAAGCTGGCGGTGCAGTCGCTGTCGCGGGACACCAACGGCAGTGAGCGCGAGATCCCGGCGGAGCGCCTCGAGGTGGCGGTGCTCGACCGTACGCGGCCGCAGCAGCGGAAGTTCAAGCGGATCGTGGGCCGTCAGTTGGAGCGGCTGCTCGGTGGGGACGGCGCCGCGGAGGCGTCTGCGGATGCCGAGTCGGAGGCCGGGGCGGACGGGGAGTCCGCCGAGGGGTCGTCCGAGGAGTAGCGTCCCGGCGAGTCACCGGGAAGGTGTGTCGGCCCGCAGGGGCCGGGACGTCGCGGAGCCCCGTGTTCCGGCGTGTCAGCGCCGGGGTGCGGGGCTCTGTGCTGTGGAGCCGCGTACGACGAGGCGTACGGGGAGCGGTGTCGGCGCGGGGGTGCGGCCGGCGAGGACGTCGAGGAGGGTGGTCATGCCCTGCTCGCCGAAGTCCTCGGCGGGCAGGCGCACGGTGGTGAGTTCGGGCTCGACGGCGGTGGCGAGGGTGAGGTCGTCGAAGCCCGTGACGCTGAGGTCCTCGGGTACGCGCAGGCCGAGTCGGCGCGCGGCTTTGCACACTCCGGCGGCGAGGACGTCGTCGTCGCAGATGAGAGCCGTGGGCCGGGGCCCGGGGCCGGTGAGCGCGGCTTCGGTGGCGGTGCGGGCGTCGTCGACGGTGAGGGCGGCCTTGACGGTGCGGTGGCCGGCCCCGGTGCCGCGCAGGGCGGTGGCGAGGGCCTCGCGGCGTACGTCGAAGGTCCAGGAGTCGATGTCGGCGGTGAGGTGCAGCAGGTCGCGGTGGCCGAGGGCGAGGAGGTGCTCGGTGACCTGGCGCATGCCGTCGGCGATGTCGAGGTTGACGGTGGCGGCGCCGAGGCTGCGGGCGGGGTCGCTGTCGAGCATGACGAGGGGCAGCGCGTCGTCGCGGAGGGTGGCGAGGGCGTCGGAGGCCATGGAGGAGGCGAGGACGCCGTCGAGGGCGGCGCGGGCGGAGTCGAAGGGGTCGCTGACGCGGGGGGCGGGGGCACCGTCGGCGCCGCCGCTGGGGGCGACGCCCTCGGGGGAGGGGTAGAGGACGACGCCGAAGCCGTGCCGGGCGGCGACGCGGGCGGCGCCGGTGTGCAGCCGGGCGAAGAACTCGTTGGTGAGGGCGGGGACGACGAGCAGGGCGGTGCGGGTGCGGCCGAGGCGGAGGTTGCGGGCGGCCAGGTTGGGGCGGTAGCCGAGGTCGCGGGCGGTGGCGCGGACGCGCTCGGCGGTGCGTTCGGCGACGCGGCCGTGCCATTTGCCGCCGAGCACGAGGGAGACGGTGGCCTGGGAGACGCCGGCGGCGCGGGCGACGTCACGGCTGGTGGGGCGGGGGGCCGTGGTGTCGTGCTGAGGCCTGGCCACGGACGTCTCCTGGTGGGTCTCGGGTGGCCGCCGCCCGGGTGGCGGCGGAGTGCGCGGTGGACTGCGGTCAGCGCTCATGGTACGTATGACCCGCGAAGTTATACGTAACACTTGAGGCGCCGCGGCGCATGGGCGGGCAGGAGAGCGCACAGATGGCTTCCGGTTACGGCGAGATCCTGCGCACGCGGTACGCGGCGCGGCTCCTGGTGGGCACGTTGGTGGGGCGGCTGCCGAACGCCACGGCGCCGATCGCCCTGGTGCTCTTCGTCCGCGCGGAGGGCGGCTCGTACAGCCTGGCGGGCGCCCTGGCCGCCGTGTACGGCGTGGCGAACGCCGTCGGGCAGCCGCTGCTCGGCCGCCTGGTGGACCTCTACGGCCAGCCCCGGGTGCAGCTGCCCGGCGCGGTCGTGTCCGCGCTCGCCATGGCGGTGCTGGCCTGCACCGGCCCTGACTCGCTGGGCGCGGCGTACGCGGCGGTGGCGGTGGCGGGGCTGGCGACGCCGCCCCTGGAGGGCGGGCTGCGCGCGCTGTGGCCCGGTGTCCTGCGCGAGGACGGGCAGGTGCACACGGCGTACGCCATGGACGCCGTGGCGCAGGAGGTGATGTTCACCGTCGGGCCGCTGCTGGTCACCGGGTGCGTGGCGCTGTGGTCGGAGCAGGTGGCGCTGCTCGTCGTGAACGCGGTGGGGGTGCTCGGCGCGCTGTCGGTGGTGGTCTCCGAGCCGTCCCGGCGGTGGCGTTCGCAGGCGCGCGAGGCGCACTGGCTCGGCGCGCTGCGCTCTCCTGGGCTGCTGGCCCTGCTCGGCGCGTACCTGTTCGTCGGCGTGGCCCTCGGCGCCATCAACGTGGCCGGGGCCTCGTACGCCGACGGTCACGGCGGTGACGTGGTGTACGGGTGGATCATCGCGGGCATCGGCCTGGGCGGGCTCGTCGGCGGGGTGCTGTACGGGGCGCGGCAGTGGGCCGGCGTGCCGGAGCGGCGGCTGGTGGTACTGGTGGCGCTGCTCGCGGTCTGCTATCTGCCGCTGCTGCTGATGCCCGGGGCGGTGGGCATGACGGCGCTGTCGGCGCTGTCGGGCCTGTTCCTCGCGCCGTCGCTGGCGTGCGCGTTCGTGGTGGTGGACCGGCACGCGCCCGCGGGCACGGTGACGGAGGCGTTCTCCTGGCTGGTCACCACCTTCACGGTGGGCGCCTCGCTGGGAACGGCGGGGGCCGGGCCGGTGGTTGAGTGGGGCGGCGCGCGGTGGGGCTTCGCGGTCCCCGGGGCGGCCGGTGCGGCGGCGCTGCTGGTGCTCCTGATGACCCGGCGGATCCTGGTGGCGCGTGGTACGGCGCGCGGCGGGGCCGTTGAGGGTTCATGGGAAAATGATCGAAACGGTACTGTCGAACCCGGTTTCAGTACGGGTCATCGGGCGTAATGTTCAGGCATGGACCGCCGCATTTTCGGGCTGGAGAACGAGTACGGTGTCACGTGCACGTTCAGGGGACAGCGCCGTCTGTCGCCTGACGAAGTGGCGCGCTACCTCTTCCGCCGTGTTGTGTCATGGGGCCGCAGCAGCAACGTCTTTCTGCGGAACGGCGCCCGTCTGTATCTCGACGTGGGTTCGCACCCGGAATACGCCACACCCGAGTGCGACAACGTGACCGAGCTGGTCACCCACGACAAGTCGGGCGAGCGCATTCTGGAAGGCCTGCTCGTCGACGCCGAGCGCCGCCTGCACGAGGAGGGAATCGCGGGCGACGTCTATCTGTTCAAGAACAACACCGACTCGGCGGGAAACTCCTATGGTTGTCATGAGAACTATCTCGTGGCGCGCCACGGGGAGTTCTCGCGGCTCGCGGACATCCTGATTCCGTTCCTCGTCACGCGGCAACTGCTGTGCGGCGCGGGCAAGGTGCTCCAGACGCCGCGCGGCGCCGTGTACTGCGTGAGCCAGCGGGCGGAGCACATCTGGGAGGGTGTGTCGTCGGCGACGACACGCTCGCGGCCGATCATCAATACGCGTGACGAGCCGCACGCGGACGCCGAGCGGTACCGCAGGCTGCACGTGATCGTCGGTGACTCGAACATGTCCGAGACGACGATGCTCCTGAAGGTCGGCGCGACCGATCTGGTGCTGCGCATGATCGAGGCGGGCACGGTGATGCGCGACCTGACGCTGGAGAACCCGATCCGGGCGATCCGCGAGGTCAGCCACGACACGACGGGCCGCCGCAAGGTCCGCCTGGCCAGCGGCCGGGAGGCCTCGGCCCTTGAGGTCCAGCGGGAGTACTACGAGAAGGCGGTGGACTTCGTCGACCGCCGGGGCATCCGCACGGGCACGGTCGAGCGCGTCCTGGAGCTGTGGGGCCGGGCGCTGGAGTCGATCGAGAGCGAGGACCTGGACCGCATCGCCACCGAGATCGACTGGGTCATGAAGTACAAGCTCATCGAGCGGTACCGCGCGAAGAACAACATGACGATGTCGCACCCGCGGGTCGCCCAGATAGACCTCGCGTACCACGACATCCACCGCCGCCGGGGCCTGTACTACCTCCTGGAGAAGAAGGGCCAGGCGGCCCGGATCTGCAACGATCTGAAGATCTTCGAGGGCAAGTCGGTGCCGCCGCAGACCACGCGGGCGCGGCTGCGCGGCGACTTCATCCGCCGGGCCCAGGAGCAGCGCCGGGACTTCACGGTGGACTGGGTGCACCTGAAGCTCAACGACCAGGCGCAGCGCACGGTGTTGTGCAAGGACCCGTTCCGTTCCGTGGACGACCGGGTGGAGAAGCTCATCGCCGGAATGTGAGCGGATCGGACCGCCCGCCGGCCGTTGTCGACCGGTGGTGCGGGACGGGTGGGACGTCAGTGCGTGGCGGGAACGCAACGCGGGGCGCCGTACGTTCCTCGTACGGCGCCCTTCTCACTGCGTAGAGTTGCGCGCACGCCAACTGACAAGATCGATCGATACGAGGCCCCCACCGTGCGCCGACGCTCACTCCTCCTGGCCGTTCCGGCCGGCCTGCTGACCCTGGCCGGATGTGGTGACGACAAGTCCGACAAGGCCAAGTCCAAGGACAGCAGCACCCCGACGAACTCCACGCCCCCGAAGGGCAAGATCGTCGACGGACCCCTGCCCGAGATCACCAAGGGCACGAAGTTCGGTCAGAAGCCGACCGTCGCCAAGGGCTCCGGCAAGCCCTCCTCCGACCTCGCGGTGAAGACGCTCATCGCGGGCAAGGGCGCCGAGGTGGCCAAGGGCGACTACCTCCAGGCCCACTACCTCGGGCAGATCTGGGACACCGCGAAGGTCTTCGACAACTCCTACGACCGCAAGGCCCCCACGATCTTCCCGATCGGCGTCGGCCGGGTCATCCCCGGCTGGGACCAGGGCCTGGTCGGCAAGAAGGTCGACAGCCGCGTCGAGCTCGCCATCCCGCCGGAGCTGGGCTACGGCAAGGAGGGCAACAAGCAGGGGGGCATCAAGGGCACGGACACCCTGGTGTTCGTCGTCGACATCGTGGGCACGTACGGCAAGAACAGCTCCGCCAAGGGCAAGGACGTCGCCCAGGACAACAAGGACCTGCCGAAGGTCGGGACGAACACCGACGGCAAGGCCCCCTCCCTCGACGTGCCGAAGTCCGCCGCCCCCAAGAAGGTCGTCGCGAGCTACGTCATCGAGGGCGACGGCGACGAGGTCAAGGAGAGCGACACGCTCCTGTGCCAGTACAAGGGCGTGCTGTGGGCCGACGGCAAGGAGTTCGACTCCTCCTACAAGAGCGGTCAGCTCGCGCAGTTCCAGCTCGCCCAGGTCATCCCGGGCTGGCGGCAGGGCCTGGTCGGCAAGAAGGTCGGCAGCCGCGTCCTGGTCGTCGTCCCGCCGAAGGACGGGTACGCGGACAAGCCGCCGCAGGGCAGCACCATCAAGAAGGACTCCACGCTGGTCTTCTCCGTGGACATCCTCGCGAAGATGTGACACCCGCGGATGGCAGACTGTCCCGGTTGCCCTATCGCACATGAGCAGGAGCTAGTGACGTGAACATCGACAAGCCCGAGATCGACTTCCCCGAGGGCCCGGCCCCCACGGAGCTGCAGATCGACGACATCTGGGAGGGCGACGGCCCGGTGGCCAAGGCGGGCGACACCGTCCAGGTGCACTACGTGGGCGTGTCCTTCTCCTCCGGCGAGGAGTTCGACGCCTCCTGGAACCGCGGCAAGCCGCTGGAGTTCCAGCTCGGCGCCGGCCAGGTCATCGCCGGCTGGGACCAGGGCGTGCAGGGCATGAAGGTCGGCGGCCGCCGCAAGCTGACCATCCCGGCGCACCTGGCGTACGGCGACCGTGGCGCCGGCGGCGGCCGGATCGCCCCGGGCGAGACGCTGATCTTCGTCTGCGACCTGGTGAGCGTCTGACGTTCGGCGTGCCGCCGAGCGCCCGGCCGCCGGCACTCCGGTGAGTGTCCGGCCGGCCGGGCGAGCAGAGGGCCCGTGCCTGGTGTGGCGCGGGTCCTCTCGTCTTCCTCCGCCGCGTGGGCGGAGCCCCGGTGACCACCCGGCGCACCCTCGGCTTTTGCCACGACACGCCGTAGCGGTACGGTCATCGGTCGGAAGTACTGGTGAGCGGGCGCCGGTGACCACACACGGGCGAGCTGGGCCGAGAAAGGGCGTCGATGGCCATTGCCAAGGCCGAGCGGCTGATGAGTCTGGCGCTGTGTCTGCTCGGGACCAGACGTCCGCTGAGCAAGCGTGAGCTGCGGGAGTCGATCGAGGCCTACGTCGAGGCCTTCGGGCCGGGCAGAGGTGCGGCCTTCGGGCCGGGCAGAGGTGTGGCCTTCGGGCCGGGGCAGGGTTCTCCTGGGGGCGCGGCTCCGGCGTCGGCGTCCGAGGAGTCCTTCAACCGCATGTTCGAGCGGGACAAGGACGATCTGCGCGAGCTGGGCCTCGTCATCGAGACGGTGGAGAACCTGGACGGCGAGACGGGTTATCTCGCCCGCCGGGACAGCAACCGGCTGCCGCCCATCACGCTCGACGCGGAGGAGGCCGCCGCGCTCGGCCTCGCCGCGAAGGTGTGGCAGCAGGCCCGGCTCGCCGCCGCCGCGAGCGGCGCCCTGCACAAGCTGCGGGCCGCGGGCCTGCCCGAGGACGTCGACCCGTACGGCTCGCACGGCGCGCTGGAGCCGCGCATCCCCGTGCACGAGGCCGCGTTCGAGCCGCTGATGCTGGCCTGCCGCGACCGCAGGCCCGTGGTGTTCGACTACCGCAAGGCCACCGCGGCCCGGCCCGAGCAGCGCCACGTCGAGCCGTGGGCGCTGGAGTGCTGGCGCGGCCACTGGTACCTGGCGGGCTGGGACCGCGACCGCGAGGCCGAGCGCGTCTTCCGGCTCTCCCGCATCACCGGCAGGGTCCGCTCGCGGGCCGGCACGTTCAAGGCCGAGGTGCCGGACGTCGTGACCGTCCGCGAGACCGTGGCGAGCTGGGCGGGGGAGCGGGCGGACCGCACCGCGCTGATCCGGCTGCGCAAGGGCGCGGGCTACCCGCTGCGCGCGCGGGCCGTCGGCGCCCGGGAGCTGGACGGCGGCTGGGACGAGCTGGAGATCCCGTACGGACACGGGCTCGACGCCTGGCTGGTGGAGTTCGGGCCGGACGTGGTGGTGCTGGAGCCCGCGGAGCTGCGGGCCGACGTCGTGGACCGGCTGCGCGCCGTGGCCAAGGGCTGAGGGGGAGGACGACCATGGCCACGAACGCCATCGACCAGACCCGGCGGATGCTGTCCCTGGTGACGTATCTGCGCGAGCGCCCGGGGGCGCGCGTCGCGGACGTCGCGCGGGCCTTCGGTATCACCGAGGACGAGCTGATCTCCGACCTCGACGTGCTGCCGCTGTGCGGGACGAGTTTCCGCGGCGGCGACCTGCTGGACATCGACACGGACGGCGACCGCATCTGGTGGCACAACCCCGACGCGCTCGGCGCGGACGCGGCGGAGCCCCTGCGGCTCGCCGCCGACGAGGCCACGGCGCTGCTGGTGGCGGCGCGCGCGGTGGCCACGCTGCCGGGCCTGCGGGAGAGCGACCGGCTCGCGCTGCTGCGCGCCACCGCGAAGCTGGAGGCGGCGGCCGGTGAGGCGGCCGGGGCCAGCTCGCGGCTCTCGGTGACCTTCGAGTCCGAGGGCGGGGTCTTCGCCGACGTCGACCGGGCCATCTCGGAGCGGCGGAGGCTGTGGATCCGCTATTACTCGCCCGCGCGCGACGAGCTGTCCGAGCGGGAGATCGACCCGATCCGGCTGGTGAGCGTGGGCCACACGTACGTGGAGGCCTGGTGCCGCCGCTCCGAGGCGCGGCGCACCTTTCGGCTCGACCGGGTCGCCGAGATCAAGGTCCTTGACGAGCCGTCCGCGCCGCCCGAGATCGAACTGCGCGACCTGTCCGAGGGGCTGGTGCAGCCCGCCGCCGAGGACCCCGAGGTGGTCGTGGAGGTCGGGCCCGGGGGCCGCTGGGTCGCCGAGTACTACCCGCACGACAGCGCGGAGGAACTGCCCGACGGCGGTCTGCGCATCACCCTGCGCACCCCGGAGCCTGCGTCCTTGCGCCGCCTGGCCCTGCGCCTCGGCGGTGACGGCCGCATCGTCTCCCCGCAGGACCTCGCGGACAGCGCCCGCCAGGCCGCCCGGGAGGCCCTTGCGGCGTACGACGAACTGCCCGCGGACGCGCCCGGCCCCGGCGCGCCGGGTGGGCGCGGGGCGTGAGGGCGCGGGACGCGGCGGTGCCGGGAGCGCGCGGCGAAGGCCCCGCGACCGGCACCCGGCGCACCACCCGGGCCACGCTCCCGGGGCGCTGCGCCGTCCGACGCGGCCATGGCACGCGGGGGACCGCCGCACCACCCGCGCCGCCTGTGTCACCCGCGCCACCCGCACCGCCCGGTCGTGGGCGGCGTCCTGCGGTCCGGCTCGTGGGCGGGCGTCGGTGCACTCCCTGCCCGGGCGAGACGGCGCGGAGTCGCCCCAGCCCCTGCCCCGGCGTGACCCTCGGTCATCGGACCAGCTCCCGGTGGGGCGCGCCCCCGGTGTCCGGTGCGACCCCCCTGCCGTGCACCACCGCGTGCCCGGCCGGAGCTGTGCGCCGGGGCGCGACCGTGCGCCGAAGCGGTGGCGCGGCGGGAGGTGCGACCGTGTGCCGAGGCGCGACGGCGAGGCGGGACGTGGGACGGGGGCCGCGGCGGACCGGAACCCAGCTTGGCTGCCTCAGTCCGGAACCCAGCCCGGGACCGGCCCGCAGCGGGTCACGAACCCACGCGGGCCGGGGTCGGAACCCAGCCAGGAACCGGGCTGCCACAGACCGGAACCCAACGGGGCCCGGCCCGCACCGGGCAGGGACGCGACGCGGGACGGAGCCGGAACGCGACGTCGGGCGGAGCCGCACCGGGCCGGAACGCGACGCGGGACGGAGCTGCCATGGGCCGGGACGGAGCCGCAGCGGCCGGGACGCGGCCGCACCGCCCCGCGGCGGTACCGCGGCGGCACGGGGCGGCACCGCCCCGTGCCGCGTACGGAGCGCGGAGAACACAGCCGAGGAGAGTTGCACAGGATGTCACTGATGCCCCTTACGCCCCGCCCGGTGGCCGCGGTCCTCTTCAAGGCCGCCTGCCCCGACTGCCGCGCGCGCTTCGAACTCGCCGCCGGCGCGCTGCGGTTGGCCATCGGTGCCAGCCGCCGTACGACCTTCTACTCCTTCACCTGCCCGGAGTGCGGCACCGCCGTGCGCAAGCCCGCCGGGGAGCGCATCGTCGAACTCCTCACCGGGGGCGGGGTACGCACCCTGCGGCTGCACTCGACCGTCTAGGCTCGACGCATGTTCTGGGCGATGCTGGCGGTGGCCGTGGGATTCTGCGGTCTCGCCGTACTGGGTGTGTTCGCGATCAAGGTCTTCGTGGAGGCCCAGCGGCTCGGACGCCAAGTGACCGAGACCACACAGCGGATCAACCGCGCCGCCGAGGACCTGGAGCGGGCGGCCGCCGACGTGGCCCGGGCGGGCCGCGAGGCGGGCTGACGCCGGACGGCCGCGGGGGTGCGGCCACGGGCCCGCGGCCTTCGCCGGGTACGCTCTGAAGTGGCCCGAAATGTGAGGCGCGGGCCGCAACTGGGAGTATGCACGGGGATTGCCCCGCGTTTACTCCAGGGGGTTACGATCGCTGGCAAGCCCGGCGGTCGGATGACTGTCCGACAGCCGGTCCCGAAATCGACGCCTCGGTGAAGAAGGTAGACAGCTATGGGTAGGCTCGGCCCCACCGAGATCATTCTGATTCTCGTCATCCTGGTCCTGCTCTTCGGTGCGAAGAAGCTCCCGGACATGGCCCGGTCCCTCGGCAAGTCGGCGCGCATCCTCAAGAGCGAGGCCAAGGCCATGAAGTCGGACGGCAAGCAGGACGAGGCCGCCCCGGCCGACCCGCCCGCGGACAAGGTCGTGCCCCCGCGCACCATCCAGGCCGCCCCCGGCGACGTGAGCAGCTCCCGTCCGGTCGCCGAGCCGACCGACCACACGACGAAGCGCTGACCCAAGGCCGGCTCCGACAGCCGGCCTGCCGCACGAGATGAGGACGTGGGTTGCTCAAGTCTGCCCGCAAGAAGGAGAGGGACCCCGAGGGGCGGATGCCGCTCGCGGACCATCTGCGTGAGCTCCGCAACCGGCTCGCGAAGGGAATGCTGGCGATCGTCGTCGTGTCGATCGTCGCGGCGTTCTACAGCGAGGAGCTCATGGAGTTCCTCGCCGACCCCGTGCCGCGCTGCGCGAAGGGGGAGGACCGCACGGGCGGCGTCTGCGCGACGGTCTCGTACATGGACCTGCTCTCGCCCTTCACCACCACGGTGAAGGTGTCCCTCATGGTGGGCGTCGTCGTGGCCAGCCCGGTCTGGCTCTACCAGCTCTGGGCCTTCGTCGCGCCCGGGCTGCACAAGCACGAGCGCAAGTACACCTACGCCTTCGTGGGCGCCGCGGTGCCGCTGTTCGTGGGCGGCGCCTGGCTGGCCTACGAGATCATGCCGATCAGCATGCGCGTGCTGCTCAGCATCACCCCGGACGGGTCGGAGAACATCCTGCCCATGGACAAGATCCTGGACTTCAGCGTCCGGATGGTCCTGGTCTTCGGTGTCTCCTTCGAACTGCCCCTGCTGCTCGTGATGCTCAACATGACCGGCATGGTCAGCGGCCGGCGCATGCTGGGCTGGTGGCGCGGCGTCGTGATGGGCGTGTTCGTCTTCGGCGCGGTGGCCACCCCGACGACCGACCCGGTCGGCATGATCGCGCTCGCCGGTCCCATCGTCGTCCTGTACTTCCTGGCCGTCGGTTTCTCCGTCCTGAACGACAAGCGGCGCCGCAGGAACGACCCGGACGCCGACCTCGACGACGACGAGGCCTCCGAGCTGGACCTGACCCCCGAGCCGGTCGTGGGCATCGAGCCCGTGCCCGCCGCGAAGTCCCTGCCGGAGCAGGTCAACGGCGACGGCTCGCGCTCCGCCAAGTACAACGGCTACGACGACGTCACCTGACCCGTGCGGCACCGGCCGCGGCGAGGCCCCGCACCCGGGGAGCCGGCCCGCGGCCGCACCCGTCACCGGCTACCGGAAGGGGCCGGACGCCCAACGCGGCCGGCCCCTTCGGGTTGCCCCGCCCGGCCGCCTTGTAGGGTCCGCCCCGTGACCAGCGAGATCACCCTCTTCGTCAATCCCACCGCGGGCCGGGGCCGGGGCGCGCACGCGGCGCAGCCCGCCGCCGCGGCCCTGCGCGCGGCCGGGTTCGCGGTGCGCACCGTCATCGGCGAGGACGCCGGGGACGCGCTGCGCCGGGCCCGCGCCGCCGTCGGCGGCGGCACCGGGGCGCTCATAGCCGTCGGCGGCGACGGGCTGGTGAGCCTCGCCCTCCAGGCCGTCGCCGGGACCCGTACGCCCCTCGGTGTGATCGCCGTGGGCACCGGCAACGACTTCGCGCGCGCCCTCGGCCTGCCCGTGCGCGCGCCCGCCGCCGCGGCGGCCCTGGTCGCCGACGCCCTCAAGGGCGCCCGCGTACGGGACGTCGACCTCGGCCGGGTGGGTGCCACCTGGTTCGGCACCGTGCTCGCCTCCGGCTTCGACTCCCGGGTGAACGACCGCGGCAACCGCATGCGCCGCCCCGCGGGCCGCCTGAAGTACGACCTGGCGATGATCGCCGAGCTGGCCGCCCTCCGGCCCATCCCGTACCGGCTCCGGCTGGACGACGGGCGGGTGCGCGAGCTGGAGGCCACGCTGGTCGCGGTCGGCAACGGACCGTCGTACGGCGGCGGCATGCGGATCTGCGCCGGGGCGGACCTGACCGACGGCCTCTTCGACGTCACGGTCGTCGGGGACTGCGGCCGTGCCACGCTCCTGAAGGTGTTCCCCCGCGTCTACAAGGGCACGCACCTGGACCACCCCAAGGTCACCGTGTACCGCGCCGCCACGGTCGAGCTGGCGGCGGAGGACGTGACGGGGTACGCGGACGGGGAGCGGCTCGGCGCGCTGCCGCTGGTGGCGCGGTGCGTACCGGGTGCTGTCCGGGTCCTCGGCCCCTGACGCGGGCGACGGGGCGCGCCCTGGCCGGGCCGCCGAGCCCCTGGCCAGGGCCCCTGGCCGGAGCGCCGGACCTCCCGTGTTTGCGCAGGTCCCGATAATGATCGTCCGATGTCAGTGGCGGCCGGTAGGCTCGAAAGCACGATGACAGAGGACCTCTCACCGGCCGAGCGATACGCGGCAGCACGGCGGCGTGCTGCCGAGCAGGCCACCGCGCTCGCGTCCTTCCGCGAGATGTACGAATTCGGCCTCGACCCCTTCCAGATCGAGGCCTGCCGGTCACTCGAGGAGGGCAAGGGCGTGCTGGTCGCCGCGCCCACGGGCTCCGGCAAGACGATCGTCGGCGAGTTCGCCGTCCACCTCGCCCTCCAGCAGGGCAAGAAGTGCTTCTACACCACGCCGATCAAGGCGCTCTCCAACCAGAAGTACGCCGACCTGTCCAAACGCTACGGCGCGGACCAGGTCGGCCTGCTGACCGGCGACAACAGCGTCAACTCCGACGCGCCGGTGGTCGTCATGACCACCGAGGTCCTGCGGAACATGCTGTACGCGGGCTCCCAGTCGCTGCTCGGCCTCGGCTACGTGGTCATGGACGAGGTGCACTACCTCTCCGACCGCTTCCGCGGCGCCGTCTGGGAGGAAGTGATCATCCACCTCCCGGAGTCGGTCACGCTGGTCTCCCTCTCGGCCACGGTGTCGAACGCCGAGGAGTTCGGCGACTGGCTGGACACGGTCCGCGGCGACACCGAGGTGATCGTCTCCGAGCACCGCCCCGTGCCGCTGTTCCAGCACGTCCTCGCGGGCCGCCGGATGTACGACCTCTTCGAGGAGGGCGAGGGCCGCCGCAAGGCGGTCAACCCCGACCTGACGCGGATGGCCCGCATGGAGGCCAGCCGGGCGTACAACCCGCGTGAGCGCCGCAAGGGCAAGATGATCCGCGAGGCCGACCGCGAGCGCGAGCGGCGCCAGCGGTCGCGGATCTGGACACCCTCGCGCCCCGAGGTCATCGAGCGGCTCGACGCCGAGGGGCTGCTGCCCGCGATCACGTTCATCTTCAGCCGCGCCGGCTGCGAGGCCGCCGTCCAGCAGTGCCTGTACGCGGGCCTGCGGCTGAACGACGACGCCGCACGTCTGGCGGTCCGCGAGCTCGTCGAGGAGCGCACCGCCTCCATTCCGAACGAGGACCTGCACGTCCTCGGCTACTACGAGTGGCTGGAGGGCCTGGAGCGCGGCATCGCGGCCCACCACGCGGGCATGCTGCCCACCTTCAAGGAGGTGGTGGAGGAGCTGTTCGTGCGCGGCCTGGTCAAGGCGGTGTTCGCGACCGAGACCCTCGCCCTCGGCATCAACATGCCCGCCCGCAGCGTGGTCCTGGAAAAGCTCGTGAAGTGGAACGGCGAGCAGCACGCCGACATCACCCCGGGCGAGTACACCCAGCTCACCGGCCGTGCCGGGCGCCGCGGCATCGACGTCGAGGGCCACGCCGTGGTGCTCTGGCAGCGCGCCATGAGCCCCGAGCACCTCGCGGGCCTCGCCGGCACCCGGACGTACCCGCTGCGCTCCAGCTTCAAGCCGTCGTACAACATGGCGGTGAACCTGGTCGGGCAGTTCGGCCGCCACCGCTCGCGCGAGCTCCTGGAGACGTCCTTCGCGCAGTTCCAGGCGGACCGCTCGGTCGTCGGCATCTCGCGCCAGGTGCAGCGCAACGAGGAGGGCCTGGAGGGCTACCGCGCCTCGATGACCTGCCACCTCGGTGACTTCGAGGAGTACGCCCGGCTGCGCAGGCAGCTCAAGGACCGTGAGACCGAGCTGGCCAAGCAGGGCGTCGTGCAGCGCAGGGCGGCCGCCGCGGCCTCCCTGGAGAAGCTCAAGCCGGGCGACGTGATCCACGTGCCGACCGGGAAGTACGCCGGGCTCGCGCTGGTGCTCGACCCGGGGCTGCCCGCCGGGCGGGCCAACGGCCACCGGGGCTTCGACCACCAGGACGGCCCGCGCCCCCTGGTGCTCACCGCCGAGCGGCAGGTCAAGCGGCTCGCGTCGATGGACTTCCCGGTACCGGTCGAGCCGGTGGAGCGGATGCGCATCCCCAAGTCGTTCAACGCGCGTTCGCCGCAGTCGCGCCGCGACCTGGCCTCCGCGCTGCGCACCAAGGCCGGGCACATCGTGCCCGACCGGCACCGCAAGGGCCGCTCGGCCGCCGCCGACGACCGCGAGATCGCCCGGCTCCGCGCGGAGCTGCGCGCCCACCCCTGCCACGGCTGCGACGAGCGCGAGGACCACGCCCGCTGGGCCGAGCGGTACCACCGCCTCAAGCGGGACACCCAGCAGCTCGAGCGCCGCATCGAGGGCCGCACCAACACCGTCGCGCGCACCTTCGACCGCATCGTCGCCCTGCTCACCGAGCTGGACTACCTCCGCGGCGACGAGGTCACCGAGCACGGCAAGCGCCTCGCCCGGCTCTACGGCGAGCTGGACCTGCTCGCCAGCGAGTGCCTGCGCGCGCGGGTGTGGGAGGGCCTCGGCCCGGCCGAACTGGCCGCGTGCGTCTCGGCGCTGGTGTACGAGGCCCGCGTCGGCGACGACGCGCTCGCGCCGAAGCTGCCCTCCGGCAACGCCAAGGCCGCGCTCGGCGAGATGGTCCGCATCTGGGGCCGCCTCGACGCGCTGGAGGAGGAGTTCCGGATCAGTCAGACCGAGGGCGTCGGCCAGCGCGAGCCCGACCTCGGCTTCGCCTGGGCGGCCTACATGTGGGCGAGCGGCAAGGGGCTCGACGAGGTGCTGCGCGAGGCGGAGATGCCCGCCGGCGACTTCGTGCGCTGGTGCAAGCAGGTCATCGACGTGCTCGGGCAGATCTCCGCGGCCGCCGCCGGCGAGGGCAGCACGGTCGGCAGGAACGCCCGCAAGGCCGTCGACCAGCTCCTGCGCGGGGTGGTGGCCTACAGCTCCGTCGGCTGAGCCGTGCCCCCCGGCCCCGAGGGCGGCGGGGCGGCCGGCCCGGGGGGGGGCCCCCCCCCCGGGCCCCGCCGGGGGGGGCCCCCCCACGGGGG
>NZ_JASCXL010000060.1:0-60707 GCF_030010595.1 Streptomyces sp. CC224B
CCGGTAGCGGCCAGCGTCAGCATCGAGCCAGCCAGAATCTTCTTGGCGTTCATGGAGTTGCCTTCCTTGCGTGCGAATGCTGCGGCTCTTAGTGATAAGCGCCGACAGCCTACTAACCGACTTCCCGCCCGGGGGGTTCTGCACTATGGCGCCGATTCACCCGCTTTCAGTAATGCGGGTGCCGCGCATGCCCCGTGTGGCGAGGATTCGGCGGAAAGCCCCGGGCCGCGTGGCGAGCACACGGTCCGGGGCCCCTGAGCCCCTAACCGAAAGGGCATCGCAGAACGCCGGGTCAGGTGTCCAAGCCTTAGCTGATGACCTTGCCGAGGATCGGCAGCGCCGGGGCGGAGGAGTCGTCGTGGACCTTCGAGTGCTGACGGACCTCGTTGCACTGGAAGGCACGGGCCTCGTCCAGCACCTCGATGGTCAGGACGTCGATGTCCTGGATCGTCGGGCAGATGTCGCGGACGATCTGGATGTTCTGGGAGTAGTGGCCGTGCGCCTCTTCGTCGGCCATGGCCGGCGTCACAGCTCCGCCGGTAGCGGCCAGCGTCAGCATCGAGCCAGCCAGAATCTTCTTGGCGTTCATGGAGTTGCCTTCCTTGCGTGCGAATGCTGCGGCTCTTAGTGATAAGCGCCGACAGTCGGCTAACCGGCTTCACGACCACGGGGTTCCGGCTCGGGCGCGCCATTCATCCTCTTGCAGCAACAAAAATGTGACCGGAACGTCGCAGCACGGGAAAGCCCCGGGCACGTGCTGAGCACGTGACCCGGGGCTCGCTCCCCTCGACGGGGTTACTCCAGGAACACCGTTGGCTGGTGACCGGGAGTTCAGCCGTGGTTCTGCACCGAGCCGAGGAGCGGCAGCGCGGGGGCGGAGGAGCTGTCGTGCACCTTCGACTTCTGACGGATCTCGTTGCACTGGAAGGCACGGGCCTCGTCCAGCACCTCGATGGTCAGGACGTCGATGTCCTGAATGGTCGGGCAGATGTCACGGATGATCTCGATGTTCTGCGAGTAGTGACCGTGCACCTCCTCGTCGGCCACGGCCGGCGTGACGGCGATCCCCGTAGCCGTCAGCGTCAGCATGGAACCAGCGACAATCTTCTTCATGCTCATGGTGTTTACCTTCCTCGCGTGCGGGCGGCGTCTCGGTGAAGACAGCAGCACCAGCATTAACGGAGCGCGGCGTGCGGCGTTTCTGTGTGTGGTGGGTAATCACCCGGTCGCCGGATTCATATGCCTTAGTGACAGAAGGCATGGCCGGAGTTCTTCCCCCCGAGCCGATGACCGCGGAGGGAGGACGACCGGGAGGGAATCAGACCATCTGCACCGTCGAGGGCAGCATCTGCCGCACCCCCTGGCCGGCGGTGCCCGTCACCAGGCCCGTCGGCCTGCCCGCGGCCCCCTCCACCGGCTCCGTGAGCGTGTCGGGGGCAAGAACGGGCAGGTCACGCAGGGTGGAAGCGTCGGCTACGTCCACAGCGTGGGCGCTGCCCGCGGCTCCCACGGTCAGGGTCGCCACGGTCATGAAGGCCGACATGAAAGCTCGTCGCATGAAAGTCCTTAAAGATGAGCTGCCTGCCAACCGGCCGGGGACGGCCGGAGGCCCTGATGTCTGCACGCATTGCGCGCCATACCGGACAACGAGGCATTCCGAGCACAGTCACTATCGAGCCCAGCCACTATCGGGCCCAGTCGCTGTCGGGCCCAGCCGCCGTCCCGCGGTCAGTGCGGTACTCAGATATTCCGCCTGTATGAATACCGTGGCCGCGCCGCTCCCGTTCGTACGTCGTCACTGACCCGCTGCGGGAGCAGTACGGGGACAGTACGGAGAGGAGGTGCGGAGAGAGAGTGCGGAGAAAGAAGTATGGAGAGAAGGAGCAGGCGGAGAAGGAGGGGACGGTTCGCCGCTCGGGGGCAGGGCTTGGTGGCGGGATGCCTGTGGTGCCTCAGCTCCTGTCGCCACGGGGGCAGGTGACGCGGCGGCGGAGTGCGGGAGACCGCTCACCGTCAGTAGCTCACCGTGATCATCCAGGGTCTGTCGGTGGACAGGCGGGCTCCGGCCGCGGGGCCACGTACCCGGACGTCGTCGGAGCGGTACTGCCTCGCTCTGTACGAAAGAGCCCCTCTGTCCTGCGTCGACACAGGTCAGAGGGGCTCTGGAGTGTGGAGCCTAGGGGAGTCGAACCCCTGACATCTGCCATGCAAAGACAGCGCTCTACCAACTGAGCTAAGGCCCCGGGACACCACCACCGGTGCGGAAGGACCGCGTCCCGGTGAGCGTCGCAGACCAGAGTACCGGGTCCCCCGGGGGATCTCGCAAAAGGATTGGGGGTCCCCGTGCGCGACCACTCTCCGTAAGATGCCTGACGTGGTTCGCGGCAGCGAACCGCAGTCCTATGGGGAAGCGATGGGGAGACGCAACATGGACGCTGCACAGCAAGAATCAACCGCAAGAGCACGGGAACTCCA
The DNA here is from genome assembly GCF_030010595.1 of Streptomyces sp. CC224B. NCBI lineage: Bacteria > Bacillati > Actinomycetota > Actinomycetes > Kitasatosporales > Streptomycetaceae > Streptomyces > Streptomyces sp. CC224B. The sequence goes on from NZ_JASCXL010000060.1 coordinate 2,476, forward strand.
GCGGAATTGGTACGGGGAACCACTGGGGGCGCTGTTCCGCCGGCTCATCGATGACCTGGGCCTCAACCAGGCCCGGCTGGCAGGGGTGCTGGGGCTGTCAGCACCCATGCTGTCCCAGCTCATGAGCGGCCAGCGCGCCAAGATCGGCAATCCGGCCGTCGTTCAGCGCGTCCAGTTGCTCCAGGAGCTGGCCGGCCAGGTCGCGGACGGCAGCGTCAGCGCCGCCGAGGCGACGAACCGCATGGACGAGATCAAGAAGTCCCAGGGGGGGTCGGTCCTGACCAACACCACGCAGACGACGACGAGTTCGGGCGCGCCCACGGTGAAACGCGTGGTGCGGGAGATCCAGTCGCTGCTGCGCTCGGTCTCCGCCGCGGGCGACATCATCGATGCCGCGGACTCCCTCGCCCCGACCCACCCGGAACTGGCAGAGTTCCTCCGGGTGTACGGGGCGGGCCGCACTGCGGACGCCGTCGCCCACTACGAGGCGCACCAGAGCTGAGCCGTCGGCCGGGCCGCTGCCGGGCGGCCCGGAAGGGGAGCGGGGCACGACCATGGGTGAGGTCTTCGCCGGCCGGTACGAACTCGTCGATCCGATCGGTCGTGGGGGAGTAGGTGCCGTGTGGCGCGCCTGGGACCACAGGCGCCGCCGGTACGTGGCCGCCAAGGTCCTCCAGCAGCGCAACGCTCATACGCTGCTGCGCTTCGTGCGGGAGCAGGCACTGCGGATCGATCATCCGCACGTCCTCGCTCCCGCCAGTTGGGCCGCCGACGACGACCAGGTCCTGTTCACCATGGACCTGGTCACCGGCGGGTCGCTCGCCCATGTCATCGGTGACTACGGGGCCTTACCGCCCCGCTTCTGCTGCACTCTGCTCGACCAGCTCCTCTCCGGCCTCGCCGCCGTGCACGCGGAAGGCGTCGTCCACCGCGACATCAAGCCCGCCAACATCCTGCTCGAAGCCACCGGGACGGGGCGGCCGCACCTGCGGCTCTCGGACTTCGGCATCTCGATGCGCAAGGGCGAGCCGCGGCTGACCGCCACCGACTACGTGGTGGGTACGCCGGGGTACGTCGCTCCCGAGCAAGTACTGGGCGCCGAACCGGACTTCCCCGCCGACCTCTTCGCCGTCGGCCTCGTCGCCCTCTATCTGATCCAGGGCAGCAAACCGGACGCCAAGGCCCTCATCGAGCACTTCGCGGCCCATGGCACGCCGCGTGCGCCCCAGGGCGTGCCGGAATCGCTGTGGCAGGTCGTCGCCACGCTGCTGCGACCCGATCCGCAGGCACGTTTCCGCACCGCCACCGGGGCGCGCAAGGCACTCGCGTCCGCCGTCGAACTGCTTCCCGAGCCCGGTACCGACGACGAGGGCATCGAGATCTTCGACCAACTCGGGCCGTTGCCCGAAGGGTTCGGCCCTGACGGGCCCCTCGCCCCCGCGCCCCAGCCGCCACCTCCGCAGCTGCCACCTCCGCAGCCACCACCACTGCGGCCATCACCTCCGCAGCCGCCCGCCGCGTCGCCGGTCGGTGCTCCGCCGTCCGTCGCGTCGCCGGGTGCCGCTGGTCCGCACTCCGCTGGTCCGGGGTCCGCTGGTCCGCACTCCGTTGGTCCGGGGGCCGTTGGTCCGGGGGCCGTGGGTCCAGGGACCGCCGCTTCGCCGTCTTCCACGTCACCGCTCGGCGATCATCCGGTCTCCGCGCACGGCTCCCACACCGGTACGCCCTTACCTGCTCGCCCGCCGACCCCGCCTCCGACCCCGCCCTCGGGCCTGCCTCCGTGCCCGCCTCCGTCTTCGCCTCCGCCTCCGCATCCGCCGATGTCGGAGACCGGGAGCTTCCACCTGCCTCCGCCTCTGCCACCGCCCCCGCAGCCGGCCAGCCCCCCGACTCCGATGCCCGGCCCCGTGCCGCAGGCCGTGTACGCCTCCGCTCCGGTCTCGCCCTCTGGCGCTCGTCCGGAGCCGGTGGCCGACCCGAGCGCGCCAAGTGCCGGACCCACCGGGTGGGTTGGGGTCCCCGCAGTCGGGCTCCAGCCTCAAGCGACACAGCCGCCGCAGTCGTCGCAGGCACCACAAGCGGCGCGGCCCCCGCGTCCCCGGGCCCCCCGCTCCCACGCCGCCCGGCCCCGGCACACCGGCCCGCCGGTGCGGGTGGCCCTGCCCATGCTGCTCGCGGCGCTGGCGTGCTTCGCGGTGGGGTTCTGGGCGCTGGCCCGCATCTGAGGCGCCACCGCCGGGCCCACGGCGTCAGGGCGTCCGTGCTCCCCGCCCCTCGGCGCCCAGGCCGTACCGAGGGCCCGCCGCAGCCCTCTCCCTCACACCGAAGCCCGCCGTCCGGCAGCCCGTCGCCGCCCCACCAGCGTCCACACCCCGAGGACGGCCAGCAGTGCCGTGCCCGTGCCGATGCCCGCAGCGGCCAGCGCCTTCATGGCCGCGCTGCCACCCCTGCCGGAGGCCGCCGCTCCCGTGGGCCCGGGGGTGCCCGCGGTCCCGTCACGCGCCGCTGCCTCCTCCCGCCCCGTCACCCCGAAGGCGTCCGCGGGCCGCGCCGTCCCCGCGTACTCCGGCCCGGCGCGCCGCTCCCCCGCGACGCCCACCCGCAAGGTCAGCCCGACCGCGCCCTCGCCGAAGCGCGCCCCGACATCCGGGTGGAGCGTGACCGCCAGGTAGTACCAGCCCGCGAACCGCACGGTCGCGACCCGGTCGATGGGCGCGTGCCGGTTCTCGTACGCGACCGGGACCAGCGGGGGCAGCGTGGTGGACTTCTGGCTGCCGTCGTACGCGGTGTCCATGTCCTGGACCGGCATCCGCGCGGGGTTGAACACGGACACGACCAGCGCGGACGTCACGTACTCGCGCCCGCCGGCCCGGCCGCCCGCAGCGGCACCACCGTCGCCCGCACCACCGGGAACGCCGGTGCCCCGCGCCCCGCCCAGCTCCACCGTGGCGGTGAGCCGCTGGCCCCAGTCCACCGGCACGCGGTAGTAGCGGGTCTGCCCGGGCACCACCCGGTCGCCCCAGACGCCCCGGCCCAGGGGCTCGGCCGTGCTGAAGCCGCTGCCGCCCTCGCGGGGGCGGGCCGGTCCCGCGGGCGGGGCCGGCGTGGGGGCGTCCTGTTGCGCGGGCGGACTCGTCGCGCGCCGCTCGGCCACGGCCGGTTCGGAGGTGACGTACAGCTCCAGGTCCCACTCCTCCGGGGTGGACGGCTTCTCGGACCTGGCCGCGGCCGACGCGCCGGAAGCCGCGGTCCGCTCGACCACCACGTAGTACGTACCAGCGGCCGCGCAGCGGCTGTCGTCGGTCCCGACGGTACGCAGTGCCGACGCGGTGAGGGGGCGCGGGCTGCGCGCGGCGCCGAAGCGGGCGGAGCCCGCGTCGCAGTCGAAGCCGTTCGCGTCCTCCACCGCGACCCGGATGCCGTCCGCGAAGCCGACCCGGCTGCCAGGGGTGGGCAGCGCGGTCACCGAGGCGTGGACGTTGTCCTTGGCCCCCAGTTCGAGCCGGTAGTAGAGCGCCGTCGTGCCGCCGACGCCGGGGTGCTCGATGGCGCTCCGGTACGTCGTCCCGGGGGTGAGGGTGTGGCTGCCGGTGCTGCTCGGCGTCCCCGCGACGGTGCGCGCGTCGTCCGCGAAGGCGTACGGCGGAGGCGTCTCCTCCGCCCGGGCCGCACCGCCGGGTGCGACCACGCACCACGCCGCGCCCACGAGGGCGGCTCCCGCGCCCGCCACCGCCCGGCGGCCAGCGCCCCGCACGGCCCGCCGACCGTTCCGGTGGGCCATCTCCCCCGCCGTCCCCCGGCCCGCTCGTCCCGTTCTCCCTGCTCGACGCGCCGTCCAGCGGCCCGCCCGGCGCCACGTCACGCCGCTCTCCACCTCACCCTCCCCGGCTTTGCCCAAGCAAGCAATGAGATTGCGTCAGTGAACTAGAGGGGCCACCGCAGCGACAGCGCCTTCCCGTGGCCGCCGCGACGAGGAGCCGCCCGGGACGCGGACGTCACACCCGTACGCCAGAAGAAGCGGGACAAAAGCCCCCCGTACAGCACAAGGCCCCGATCGCTCCAGCGATCGGGGCCCCGCGAAGACTGCTGTCGATACTCACGAACCCGTGGGCACGGAGTCGGTCGCCTCCGTCCACAGATCCTGCTCGGCGCGATCCGCCTGGATCTGGCGGTACACGAGGAGCCCGCCGATGGCGGCCAGTGCGACCAGGAGAAGCTTCTTCACCGCGCGACCTCGTCTTTCCTTGACGTAGGGGACTTCTGGCGCCCGACTATACACACCGACCGATATCGATCGGTGACCTGGATCGGCCCCAACTCCCCTGCGTGACAGAGCAGTAGATGCGGACCGAATCGGACCGCCTACGCTCCGTCCCCACCCCGGGCCGTCACCCTCGCCCCGCCCCCCGGCTTTCCCGGGGCACCTGCACCCATCCGGGTGGTGTTCATCGGAACATCGACGCGACAGGGGCGTCGGTCCCGCACTCGCGGCGCCTCATACACATCATGAGGAAAGTACGCAAATCGCCCAACCCGAAAGTGAGAGGTCATGCCTGCCAACAAGGCCATGAAGCTGTGGACCACGCTCGTCAGCGCCGTACTCGCGCTCTTCGCCGCCCTGGGTTTCGCCTCCCCGGCGACCGCGGCCGAGGCCGTACAGCAGACCACGACGACGTGCAAGAGCACGCCGAGCGCGACGGCACCCGTGCTCGCCGCCTGGGCGATGGCGTACGAACGGTCGCTGCCGCCCACGATGAAGCAACGCATCCGCGCCGAGGCGCACGGTTCGACGCCGAGCTGCCGCCACCTCCCCACGACGGACTCGGACGCCGCCACGGACGACGCCGGCGCCCTGTCCGGCGCGAGCCTCGCCGCGGAGCCGTAGAGACGACGGACGCCGCCGCGCCCCACCGACGCGAAAGACCCCCAGCCGCTACCGGCTGGGGGTCTTCTCGCTGTGGGGCTAACTGGATTTGAACCAGTGACCTCATCCTTATCAGGGACAGTGCAGCTCAGGGCGTCTGCGCAGGTCAGTGGATCAAGCTCCAGCCAGCCTCTACATCCGTCTACATCACACGGCGTCGCCCCACCCCTGTCCGGCTTACCGTGATCTTGGACGAGTTTTGGACTCCGGCTGGACTCACGCCACCAGCCGCAACCTGGCCTTCCGCGCCTTCCAGTCCTCCATCGCCGCCAGCACCTGCCCGCAGTAGTCCGCCGCCGCGTGCGTGTACAGCCACGTCACCTCACCCGCGCGCTCGTGCCCGAGGATCTCCTGGGTGATCGCTTCCGGCACGCCGCGGGCGTGAAGCCGCGAGGCGTAGGCGTGCCGGATGTCGTGGAAGTCCGGCCACCAGTCGACGCGCTCCTTCTGCTCCTGGCGCTTCCGTCCGGTCACCTTGTCGGTGACCGTGACCCATACCTTCTTGACCGTCTTGCGCGCGACGCCTGCCAGCTCGATCGCCTTGATCCACACCCGCCGGAAGGAACTCCGGCGGAGCGGCGGCCGGTACGGCTCGTGCGTCGTCCGGCTGACCTTGTTCCGGCCGTGGAAGACCAGCTCGTCCACGCGCAGCCCGTCGGACGGCTGCGACACGCCGCGGCTGGCCCCTTCCTCCTCCGCGAACAGCTCGCGCAGCACGCGAATCGCGAGCCCGGTAAGCGGCACGGACCGCAGGCCGGCGTCGCTCTTGGGGTAGGCCTTGCGCCGGATGCGCCCGCGGGTCTCGGTCAGGACCTCCCGGACGTGGATCACCCGCTTGGTGAAGTCGATGCGGCACCAGCGCAGTCCGGCCAGCTCGCCCCAGCGGAGCCCCGTCTCCTGAGCCACGATCAGCAGGGCGTGCAGGTACTTGGGGAGAAGGCGCGGATGCGCCAGAGCATCGCGTACGTCGGCGGCCGTCGGTCCTCCGGGTGCTGCTTCTTGATCGTCGGCAGCTTGATGCCCTCGGCTGGGTTGTAGGGGATGCGCTTGTCCAGCTTGGCCGCGTTCAGCATGCGGTCGAGGACCTGGAAGCACTTGGCTACGCTCGACGCGGCGAGCGGGCCGCCGTTCTCGTCATGCAGGGCCCAGACCCAGTTCTGGATCTCCAGCCAGGACAGCTCGAAGAGCCGATAGCTGCCGAAGACGGTCGCGATGTGGTTGCGCCACATCCCGTCGTCGCGGATCTGCGCCTGGTTCCAGGCTTCCGGGTGGACGGCGTCCGGGGCTTGCTTGACCTGGGTGGGCCACCACAGCTCGTGCCAGCCGCACAGCGTGATCTCGGCGCGCTTCGGGTCGAGCCAGGTCCGTTCACGGATCTCTGTGCGAGTCTTCTCCAACCACGCCACAGCGTCGTCGTAGGTCGGCTTGTTCTTCGACAGCGTCTCGCCGCCGGGCCCGGTGCATCGGGCCTGCCAGGAACCGGTGTGCTCCTTCTTCTTCTTCCGTGCGGGTGCCGGGTGCTTCTCCAGGCACGGCTCGCAGCCGCACCGCTTGGACGGGACCGGGCGCGGGTTGTTCGTGATGGGTCGCCCCACGATTCGACCTGCCTTGATCAGAGAGTGGAGGCGCCGGCCGCGGTGGGCGTCAGAGCGAGTTCGCGCGGGAGGTCTACGCGCGTACCGCAGAAGCAGCACAGTCCGGCACCGGGGATGTCGGGTGCGCCGAGGTCGATCGTCAGGATCGCGTGCAGTTCTCTGATCAGGTCGTGGGGGTGGGTGCCCCTGTCTACGAGGATGGTGACCTCGTCCGGGTCCCAGGTGGCGATCGTCGGGAGATCGTCGGCCACGGCGATGCGGATGCACACAGGAGTCCCCCCAGGGATGCGCGATGGCATGGCGTGTGGTCCGCTCCGGGAGGACAGCGGGTCACTGATCGTACCTGTGTGTGAGCACGTTGTGGAGTCGGTTTGGCATATGCGCGGGGGCGAGTTTCATTCGCACCCCGTGTGTCTCAGAAACCCCTCCTTTCTCAGGCCTTACCGAGGGTCACGGGACACGACTGATCCGGAGCATCGCCTCGGCATCCTTGATCAGGTCGCGTTGCTTGTCCTTCGGCAACTGCCGGTAGAGCTTGAGCAGTCGGGCCTCGCGCGCCGAATCGCTGCTGCCGGGGACAGCACGCCCGACGGAGGCGAACATCTCGGCCGGCGTGACGTCCACGCCCCAGGAGCGGAACACGTCCACCATGGCCCTGAGGGTGTCCGGAGCGATGCGGGAGGTCCCGCGGTTCCGATTCATCCACGCATTGAGCGTCGGGTAGGAGATGTTCGCCGCCGCGGCGAGATCCTTCTGTGTCTTGTCAGGCACCTCCCCAAGGAGGCGGTCGAGTAGGGCCGCCAGGTCCTCGCCCCGGGGGGCTCGGTCCTCGGCGGGGTGGTCAAGCTCGCCGGGGTGGTGCTGGTGGCTGGTCACAGGATGAGGATCGGCCATCTGCATCTACATACGCAAGTAGATCGCATACCGATGACCCGTAATTGACGCTACCCAGGGGCGTCTACACGACCCCCTGTACACCCCTCCCCACCCCACCCTCACCCCTGTGCGCCACCCTTGACGTGATATGCATCTACACGTAGATTGTAGACAGTGCAGGTCAGAGGGACTGGCACGACATCGATTCGGCCATGCGTATGCGCCGGAGGTTCATCATGCGACGACTGGACAAGGGTGCCCCGCTGCGGGCCGCCATGAAGGCGGCCGGGCTGGACATCCCGCGCCTCGCCGCCAGGACGAAAGAGATCGACCCCTCAGGAGAGGGCCTGTCGAAGGCGTACATCGGCTTCATCACCGGGCGCGGGAAGACGGCTCGCGAGGAGTGCAGCCCTCGCGCCGCCGAGCTTGTCTCGGCGGCCCTCGGCAAGGAGATCACGGAGCTTTTCCGCGAGGAGCCCCTTTTTTTCCTCGGGGAATCTACAAATGCGCGTAGATCGCATATTGCGAAGCGCGTGGTGGAGAAGCTGCCGGAGCGGCTGATGGATCAGCGGGAGCTGTCCGACTTCCTGCGCAAGTCCCCGAGCTGGATCGACAAGCAGATCCAGCTCGCGGACGAGCGCGGTGAGACGTGGCCCGGCCTGATCTACGTGGGCCGCAGTCGGCGATTCGATCCGCACGCCGTCCTCGCCGCGATGCGGAAGCAGCGCACCGCCGCCTGACACACGCAGGGCCGCCCGGATGCGACCCGGACGGCCCTGAACAACCCGAAGGACCCCTACGTCAAAGGAGATTCAGGTCGTGTCACACCAGCTTATCGGCAAGATCAGCCCACTGGGAGGTGCGGAGCCCGAGCTGATCAGGCGGGCCCGCACCGGGGACCGCGAAGCCTTCGCCCTCCTCTACAACGCCCACCGCGAGAACGTGTACCGCTACCTCGTCCACCGGACCCGCGACCGGCACCTGGCCGAGGACCTCACGCAGGAAGTCTTCGTGCGGGCGCTGCGCAAGATCGAGACGTTCGCCTGGCGCGGCACCAACTTCGCCGCCTGGCTGACGATCATCGCGAAGAACCTCCACCTGGACTACGTCCGGAAGCCCCGCGTGCAGCGGGAGATCCCGGTCGCCGGAATGCACGACACCGACGCCGCCCGGGACCGCAGCACCGAGGCCTCCGTCCTGCGGGAGCTGAGCGTCGCCGAGGCGGCTGTGACCGTGGCGGCAGCGATGCGGAGTCTCACCCCGGCCCAGCAGCGGTGCGTCCGGCTCCGGTTCCTCCACGAGCTGTCCGTGCAGGAGACGGCCGACCGCATGGGCAAGCAGGTCAACGCGGTGAAGTCCATCCAGCACCGCGCGATGAAGGGCATGCAGCGCGCCTTGGCCTCGGCGGAGGTGTCGGCGTGAACACGAACCTCCCCACAGCCGTGAAGGTGATCCGCACTGCCATCGCCTCCGGCGGCGCGGACCCGGCGGCCACCGTCGCTCACGCGCTGGAAGCCTCACGGCTCCTGGTCGACCCGGAGCGGTCCTACGGCGTCATCCTGCGTCGTACGGCCGACGGCGGGTGGTCCCGTGAGCCGCAGGTGACGGAGCTGGAGCGTCAGGCGCGCGCCTGGGACGAGACCTGTGCGCGGGCCCGGCAGGTCGCGGCCGCCATCGAGGAGCACGTCGGTAAGCACCCGGAGTTCCAGAGCGTCCACACGGACGGCGACCGCGTCCTGGTGGCGTTGCACATCACGGATCAGGCCCAGTGGGCGCAATGGCGGCAATACTTCGGGATCACGCACGACGGCGAGCGGCCATTGCCGTACGCGGTGTGCGGCGAGGGCCGTCGTGACGGGGTCCGCGTGTCCGTCGTGGCGTACGACGTGCCGCAGGTGCGGGCCCGCGCGGGCGAGGTCGCGGCGCGGCCGTTCCGGCTCGGGGGGATCGTGTACGACTTGGCGCTCCCGCAGCGGGACGCGCGTGGTGGCGTCTGGTTCTTCCAGGGCCAGCGGGCCGAGGACGGGATGCCGCTGCTGTCGCTGGACGGCCGCCCGGAGCGCTGCTCGCTGGCGAACGTGGTAGCGCACATCGGCCCGTTGACGCCCGTCAGGACGAAGGCGACGCCCGTCACGGGCGAGGGCGGTGAGGCGGCATGAGCGCTCCCGACTGCCCGCTGCCCGAGGTGCGTTCCACCCGCGCCGCCGAGCCGCTCGTCTTCCGTGCCGACGACGACGGGTTCACCCTCGCCCACTACAGCGACCGCGAGCAGGCCCGCGCCCACTGCCTCCACAAGGCCAAGAACGACCCCCTGCTCGTCACCCCCTCGCGCCTGCCCGATGAGCCCCCGGCCCACCGCTGGGTCATCGACGGGCCCGACCCGGACGACACCGAGGACGCCGAGGAGCTGTACCTGGTCATCAACGGCCAGGAGCAGCCCACCGGCTACACGGTCACCCCGATCACCGTCCTCACCCGTTTCGACCGGGAGGCCGCGGAGTGGGAGGTCGACGAGTGACCGCGTACACCACCGCGTACCGCGCGCTCACCAGCGACCGTGCGCTCCGCCCCGACGACGCCGCCGCGCTCCTCGCCGCCGTCCGCAAGGAGTACGCCGAGGAGCTGGCGACCGCCGTGGAGCAGGACCTGTCCGGCAAGTACCGGCGGACGGCCACGGACACCGACGGCTCATTCCGGCGCAAGCGGCGGGCCTACGGCGCCTCCATGGCCGTCGTGAACCGCTTCCGCTTCTTCGCCGCCTCCCCTTCCCCTCTCTTCCCGCCCCGTCAGCGCACCCGGAGCACGTCATGACGACCTTCACCTTCCAGCCCGCGACCCGCGAGCAGGCCCGCGCCCGCATCGGGCTCCAGGGCCCGGCCGGGTCCGGCAAGACCAAGACCGCCTTGCGCATCGCCGAGGGCCTCGCCCAGGGCGGACAGATCGGCGTCGCCGACACCGAGCGCGGCTCCGCCCTGAAGTACGCCGTCGTCCCCGGCAAGCCGGAACTCGGCGGCCACGTCTTCGGCCACCTGCCCATGGACCGGCACGACCCCCGCGACCTCATCAAGGTCGTCCGGGCCGCCGAGGAGGCCGGGCTCGCCGTCCTCATCGTCGACTCCTGGAGCCACTTCTGGAACGGCCGGGGAGGCTTGCTGGAGATCGTCGAAGAAGCCGGATCACAGCGCGGCGCGGGAGGCACCTTCGGCGGCTGGCGCACCGGCAACCCGATCGAGCAGGAGATGCTCGACGCGCTGCTGAACTTCCGGGGCCACCTGATCGTCACGATGCGCACCAAGGGCGACTACGTGATCGACGGCAAGAAGGTCACGAAGGTCGGCGTGAAGGCCGTGCAGCGTGAGGGCGCCGAGTACGAGCTGGACGTCGTGATGGACATGGTGGAGGGCACCGCCACCGTCACGAAGACCCGCTACGAGCCGCTGAACGGGCAGATCATCCACCACCCGGGGGAGGACGTCGCCGAGCTGATCCTGGAGCAGCTCGGGCAGGGCGTCGACCCGGTGCAGCTCATCGTGGACGAGCTGGTCGGCGAGGGCCTGACGTACGAGCGGGCGCTGGAGCTGCACGGCCGGGCGAAGGCGCGGGGCATCCTCGCCTCCGGTCTCATGCACCCGAAGTCCGGGGAGCCGACGACACTCGGGGACCTGATCCGGGAGTACGGGCAGGCCGTCAAGCTGGGTGCGACGCCCGTCACGACGAGCCAGCCCTCGCCACCGCAACCGTCGGAGTCCGCCGCAGCAAAGGCGCCGGGCGCCCCGGACAGCGAGCGCGTCACGCCTCCGCAGATGCGGCTCATGCACGCGACCTTCAACCAGCTCGGCCTCAAGGGGCGTGACGAGCGCCTCCGCGCAACGTCGCTGATCGTCGGCCGTGACGTCCCGTCGGCGAACGACCTGACGGCCGCCGAGGCGAAGACGCTGCTTGACACGATCACAAACTTCGCGGCGCGCGAGAACGGCGCCGACGACTTCGTGGCCATGCTCGACGGCCTCGATGAGGACGACGAGCGGTCCGCCGCCTGATCCGCCACTGACTGCGGGCCCGCCCCGACTTCCCCCATGCGGGGCGGGCCCGCACCTTCCCAGAAAGGAGGTGCACCCCAGTGGTGGACCCCACCCCAGAACAGGCGGAAGCGATCGCCGCGTACGGCGACGGCACGGACCTGGTGCTCCAGGCCGGCGCCGGGTGCGGCAAATCGAGCACGCTGAAGATGATCGCGAAGGCGGACCCGCGCGCGAGCATGCTGTACGTCGCGTACAACAAGAGCATCGCGGCCGACGCACAGAAGTCCTTCCCCGGCAACGCCTCGTGCTCCACGGCGCACAGCCTCGCCTTCCGCGCGATCGGCAAGGACTTCGCCCACCGCCTCAACGGCCCCCGCCAGACCGCGCACAGGGCCGCCCAGCTCCTCGGTGTCTCCGACCTGATCGGCCCCGGCGTCTCCCGGATCACGGGCGACCTCGGCGAGGTCGTCGCGATGCCGTCGAAGCGGATCATGCGGTACGCGCTGGAGACGATCGCCGCCTGGTGCTACTCGGCGGACCCGGAGGTCGCGGCCCGGCACATCCCGCGCAAGCCGGGCCTGAAGAAGGCCGCCACGGTGCAACAGCTCGCCGAGCTGGTGCTGCCCGTGGCCCGCGCCGCCTGGCGCGACCTCCTCAAGCCCGACGGCGTCCTGAAGTTCGCCCACGACCACTACCTGAAGATGTGGCAGCTCGGCGGCCCGAAGCTGGACACCGACGTGGTGCTCCTCGATGAGGCGCAGGACACGAACGACGTCCTGGCGGCCGTTGTCCAGGCCCAGCAGCATGCGCAGCGCATCGTCGTCGGCGACTCCGCCCAGCAGATCTACGAGTGGCGCGGCGCCAACGACGCGCTGGCGAAGTTCGCGGCCGACGGCGCCCAGGAGCTGACCCTGTCGCAGTCGTTCCGGTTCGGCCCGGCCATCGCCGAGGCCGCGAACGCCTGGCTATACGTCGTGGGCACGGCCCTGCGGCTGAAAGGTTTCGAGCGGGTCGAATCCCGCCTCGGTCCGCTCGCTGATCCGGACGCCGTCCTCTGCCGGACGAACGCGGGCGCGATGGAGGTCGTCCTGGACGCCCTCGCGCACGGCGTCCGCGTGGCGCTCGTCGGCGGCGGCTCCGACATGAAGCGCCTCGCCGAGGCCGCCGCCGCGCTCCAGGCCGGGCACGACACCGACCACCCGGAGCTGTGCGGCTTCCCCTCCTGGGACGCGGTCCGCCAGTACGCCGAGGAAGAAGCCGACGGCGCCGACCTCCGCGTCCTGGTCCGCCTCGTCGATACCCACGGCCCCGCGGCCGTCGTCGCTGCCACCGAGCGGCTCGTCGCAGAGGACCAGGCGCAGCTCGTCGTGTCGACCGCGCACCGCTCGAAGGGCCGCGAGTGGCCGCGCGTGCAGATCCACACGGACTTCCGCGCCCCGTCGCCGGACCCCGTCACCGGGCTCGCGACGGTCCGCCGCGAGGAGGCCCGGCTGGCGTACGTGGCCGTCACGCGGGCCCGCGAGGTTCTCGATGACCGCGCGCTGGCGTGGGTCGACGACGTGAAGGCGGTAGCGGCATGACGCGGGAGTGGGAGCTGAAAGCCGCCTGCCGTGACAAGGACCCGGATCTCTTCTTCTCCGGCAAGACCCGGGCGGAAGCGCTGAGTACCTGCCACTCCTGCGTCGTGCGAGGCGAGTGCCTGACGGCGGCGCTGGCCCGTGAGAAGGGCCTGGCCAGGGTGCAGCGCAGAGGCATCGTCGCCGGGCTGACCGGCGCCCAGCGGTTCGACCTCGCCCTGAAGCAGGGGCAGGGCCGCGCCGGATAGACCGCCGTGGGCCTGGCGGATGAGACCGGCCGCCGGGCCCACGGCCACCAGCACCACCAGAACCATCGACCGAAGGGCAGGACGTGGGACACCGCCTGTACGTCGAGGTGCTCGATCACGCACCCTCGACGCTCACGCACCGGGAGCGGCTGCTCCTCGCGGTGCTGGCGGAGGACGCCCTCGACGAGACGCGCACGACCTGGAGCCGTGTCGAGGACCCGAAGATCCTCCGCCGGGCGGACGTGTCCCGCTCCGGCCTGTACGCCTCGCTGAAGGCGCTCACGGCGAAGGGCGTGCTGGAGAAGGTCACGGCCGGGCAGAAGAACGCCGCCGCGAAGTACAGGGTCGCGGTTCTCGCCCCCGCTCAGTGTCCCGAATTCCCGGACACTGACCCCACGTCTCAGTGTCCCGGGAACCCGGACACTGACGCTCCTCAGCGTCCCGGAATCCAGGACACTGACACGGCCGCTCAGTGTCCCGAATCTCCGGACACTGAGACCGGCCGGACCCCTCAGTGTCCCGAAAACCCGGACACTGAGCCGGTCTCAGTGTCCCGGAATCCGGGACCCCTAAATACAGAGAGTGTTAATACACACCCTCCAGCCCCACCCACCCCAGAAGGCTTCGACGACTTCTGGGCCGCCTACCCCCGCCGCGTCGCCAAGGGCGCCGCGCGCAACGCCTGGGCCAGGGCCCTCAAGCGCGGCGCCGACCCGGCCGCCATCACCGCAGCCGCCACCCGCCACGCCGCACAGTGGCGCGCCGCACACACCGAGCCCCGCTTCATCCCCTACCCGGCGACCTGGCTCAACAGCGAGCGATACGACGACGAGACCGACCCCACCCCGCCCGCCACCCAGCCGCCGCTCCCCGGCGCCACGCCGTCGCGCTACACCGACCCCGCAGAACGAGGGATCTTCTGATGACGCACGACCACGCGCCCGACGACGACCTGTTCGCCCGCACCCAGCCCCACGACCTCGACGCCGAACAGGCCTACCTCGCCACCCTGTTCTTCGCCGCCCGCGACGCCCGCCGCGTCCACCAGCTCGTCACCCCCACCGACTTCTACCGGCCCGCCCACGCCACCATCCACGCCACCGCGGGCGCCCTCATCGACCGCAACGACCCCGTCGACCCCATCACCCTCACCAACGCCCTCCGAGCCGCCGGAACCCTCTCCAAGGTCGGCGGCGCCCCCTACATCCACCAGCTCGGCCAGATCATCCTCGCCCCCAGCGACGCCGAGCACTACGCGAGCATCATCCGCAGCCTCGCCCAACGCCGCGCCCTCATCGAGACCGGACACCGCATCATGCAGTCCGGCTTCGACCCGACCGCCGGCGACCCCGGCGACCTCGCCGAGGAAGCCGTCGCCCTCGCCCGCGACGTCCGCGACCAAGGCCGCGCCGCCCACGACTCGCCCGTGACGGACATGCACGACTTCCTCACCGTCCAGGACACCTACGACTGGGTGATCCCCGGCCTCCTGGAGCACGGCGACCGGCTGATCCTGACCGCGGGCGAGGGCGGCGGCAAGAGCGTCCTCCTACGGCAGATCGCCGTCGCCACCGCGGCCGGGGTCAACCCGTTCACCATCAACACCAGCGAGTACGGCCCCCAGAAGGTCCTCGTCCTCGACTGCGAGAACAGCGAGCCCCAGAACCGGCGCCACTACCGGCCGCTGATGAACGCCGCCGCCCGCGCCCACATGCCCGTCAAGCGGGGACAGATCCACATCGACTGCCGCCCCGAAGGCGTCGACCTCACCAAGGCCCAGGGCCGCGCGTGGCTGATGCGTCGCGTGGAGACCGTCATGCCCGACCTGCTCGTGATCGGCCCCATCTACCAGCTCCACACCGGCGACCCCTCCTCGGAGGATCACGCCCGCCGCGTCACGACCGCGTTGAACGAGGCCCGCACCACAGCGAACTGCGCGATGGTCCTCGAAGCGCACGCCCCGCACGGCAGCGGCTTCGGCCCCCGCGCCCTCCGCCCCGCAGGCTCGTCCTTGTGGCTGCGCTGGCCCGAATTCGGCTTCGGCCTCCGGCCCGTCGAGGACGAGAAGAGCGCCGACGAGGACCGCGCCCGCCGCCTCGTCCCCTGGCGCGGACTCCGCGACGACCGCCAGTTCCCGCCCTTCCTCCGGCAGGGCCAGCGCGGCTCCTGGCCCTGGGTCCCCTACACCCCCATCGACACCGACATCCGCGGCTACAGCCCAACCGGCGCAACCGGCTGATCCACCAACCGAAGGAGAAACGACCTTGTCTCTGCCCACCATGACGGGCGTCGGACGCCTCGTCGACGACCCCGAACTCCGCTTCACCCAATCCCAGAAGGCCGTCGTGACCATCCGCCTCGCTTTCAACTCCCGCCGCCGCGACGACCGCGGTGAATGGGTCGACGGCGACACCTTCTGGATTCGCGGAACCGCCTGGGAACACCTCGCCGAGCACATCGCGGAGACCCTCGCCAAGGGCATGGAGGTCCTCGTCACCGGCGACCTCCGAACCGAGTCCTGGGAGAAGGACGGCCAGAAGCACTCCCAGCCATCGCTCACCATCCGCAGCATCGGCCCGAACCTCGCGTACGCCACCGCGTCCGTGACGAAGGCGAGCACTCAGCAGCAGAGTGGCGGGCAACAGCGACCCGCCGCGCCACAGCAGCAGCACCGCCAGGCCCCGCCCCAAGACGACCCCTGGGCCGTCGAAGGACCCACCACCAACCAGCCCCCGTTCTAACCCCACACCACCACGGACAGGGCCCCCACGCAGGGACCCGCCCCCGGCACCACACCGGAGGCACCCATGTCCAACCCCGCCAGGAACCAGGAACCGGAACCGGTTCGCCCCGCAGCCACGCGCGCGATGCGCGAGCAGCTCGCGCCGGAGCGGCTCGACGAGATCCGGGCCATGCGCTTCACGACCGGCCTCACGCCCGTGCCCGGCCGCTTCGCCACCGCTGGTGAACGTGAGCTGTACGTCCAGGCCGCGCGCCACTGGAACGCCCTCCAGGACCTGCTCCGCGACCACGAGCACCTCACCGCGGCTCACGCCGAGGCCAGTGCGCGCCTCGCCGAGTGGGAGGGGGCGCTCACGTGATCGACGTTGTCGCCTTCGTCGTCCTGGTCGTCGTCACGGCCGGCCTCCCCTTCGCCCACTGGACTCACGCGTCCTGGAGGAAGCGATGAGCGAGCGGCACACCGTCGACACGATCACCAGCGACGCCCTCGACGCGCTGTACGACGAGCGGGACGCGCTGCTCGCCGAGCTTGGCGGCCGCGACGCCGAGGCCCGCGAGCGCTGGATTCAGAAGCAGCTCGAGGAGACCGCCCTCCGCGCCGCCGACTTCCGCGACGGGATGTCCATGGAGATCGAGCCCGCCCGCGAGATGGTCGCCCACTGGGTCGGCGCCGCCCGCGCCATGCTCGGCGACACCCCGAACTACACCGAGACCCCCATCGAGATGCAGGTGAAGGTGGGCGAGGACCCCCAGCGGTTCGCGTTCGTCCTCCAACGCGTCGCCCCCGGCGCCCTCACCCCGCACCAGGCCCGGCAGCGCGCCGAGGCCGTCATCAAGCGCGTGCGCGCAGCTTGCGACGCCCTCGATAGCGACGCGCGCAACAAGAACCCCACTGCACTCGCCGGGATCCGGCACGCCGTCGCTCACATCCGAGCCGTCCTCGACGAGACCCCAGTCGACGCCTGAGCACCAAGAGGGGCGCGCGCCGCAACGTCTTCCCGGACCAGGGCGCGCACCCCGTGCTGCCGATCACCGTACCGCCCCACACACCACAGGAGCAGCTCCGTGGCCGCAGCCGACGACCTCGACACCATCACCGAACGCTGGACCGCCCTCGAAGAAGCAGCCGGCACCCGCCCGACTACGACTTGGCCCCCCGCCATGGGCATCGCCCGCATCCTCGACGACGAGCAGCGCCAGGCCCTCGCCGAAGAGCGCGCTGACACCAACCCGGACGCCCCCGGCCCGCGCCCGGCGCCCGTCGACATCGACGTCCTGGACGTCATGACGACCATCGAGCAGGGCCTCATCACGACCGCGGACTGGCTCGCGTCGCGCGTGCAGCGGCCCGTCGTGACGGCCGCGACGGGCCGCGGCTGGGGGGACGAGCTTCACCGCCAGGTCGCGCTCCTCGCCGCGCGCGACGGCGCGGATCCCCGGCGGTGGCGCTTCACGGGCCAGCGGGACGCGCCGGCCGCCGCGGAGTGGTTGGCGCTGCGGGTGCGCGTGGCGCCGGGCCCGTTCCGCGCGCTGGACGACGGCGAGCAGCAGGCCGTCGCGCGGGTCGCGGCGATGGGCGCGGAGTTGATCCGGCGCACCCTCGGCGAGGAGCGGCGCAGGGAGGCTGTGCCGGAGCCGTGCCCGGCGCCGTGCGGCGGGCAGCTCGTCGTCGAGGGAGGGGACGGCGCACCGCCGGTTGTGTCCTGTGAGGACTGCGGCCGGACGTGGACGGAGACCGTAGCGGACGACGTGGCGTGACGGGATCCGTCCATTGGATTCGAGGCTGCCTTCTGCAAAGGCAGTGCAGAGTACGCCAGTTCGAGCGAATATGAGGTGCTGAGTCGCGTGTCCCTGGGGGTTCGGATGGCCAAAGATCAGGTTCTTGCCGGTTTGGTACGTGGCGGCACCAACACCTCGCGCGTCACACGAACCAACCCGGTGAAGCCACCCCGCTGCGCCTACTGCAACACGCTCATCAAGCCCGGCCAAGTCACCAAGACATCGCGCCGACACCGTGTGTTTCACCTCGCCTGCTTGTTCAAAGCTCAGGCCAAGAGCTCGAACAACCAGGCGCAGCGCACCGCTGAGCGCGAGGAGCGAGAAGCTCTCTCAGACGCGGCGGCCGAGGAATCCATGCGCGGGCACAAGCCGCCTACCTGGCGGCTAGGTAAGTCGCCTTCGGACTACGGGCGCCGTTAACAGACTTCCCCGGCCTGCTGGCACAGCACCTTCGCGACGCCCGTCACACCCCGCCCCCCCGTTGAACCCGTAGCACCACCCGCGCACCGCGCGGTACCGTCGTGACGGCAGATGCCCCCCGTAGGGCGTCACCTCCAACGAAGCGAGCCCCGGCCAAGGACATTCCGGGTCCGGCCAGGGCTCTAACCACAGGAGAGTGACCTCCTATGGCTGAGCTGCACACTAGTGCGCCCACCACCACGTACGACACCCCAACCCCGCGCTGGGTCTCCCTCCTCACCGACATCGGACGCCCCGTCGTCGCCGCCTGGGTCATGATCATGTGCGCCCCCGGCGAGCACCACCTCGGCAAGCTCGCAGGCTGGAACGACACCCTCGCCTGGGGCATGGCCGGCGTCCTCGCCGCCTACGCAGGCATCGCCGCCGCCGTCGCCAGCAAGCGCCCCAAGGGCGCCCCCGGCAAGACCTCCGCCGTCCTCGGCGCCTGGCTGTCCCTGGCGACCGCCATGTCTGCCCAGCCTGTGTCCCACATGTTCGTGACCGGGCACTGGACCGCCGAGCCGCGCCCGCCCGTGTGGCTGGTCGTCGCCGTCTCGTGCATCCCGCCGCTCGTGCTCGGCCACCTGCTGCACCTCGCCGCGACGCCCGTGCGCGTGACGCCCGTCAGCACCCAGGCGCAGCCCGTGACGACCCCCGTCGCCCCGTCCGAGTCTGCCGAGGAGCCCGAGCCCGCGTCCGCGACCGCGACCGCGACCGCGCCGAAGCCGATCACGTACAGCGACCCCCGGTGCGCGGCCATCCGCCCGCTCTACGACAACGGCCTCCGCCCCGGCACCAAGGCCATGCGCGCCGCCATCGTCGCCGCAGGCTTCGAGTCGCCCTCCGACGGCGTGATCCGCGGGCAACTCCGCGCCGAGGTTGAGCAGTACGAGCCGCGCCTCGCCCAGCTCCCTCCGGCCCCCGTCGCCATCAGCGCCTGAACGACCGCCGCCCTCCGCGCGCGGCCTGTCGCACAGCCGCGCCCTCATGACCTGGGGACCCCATGCCCACTTCCACCCCCGGACCGGACGAACGCCGCGTCCGCCAGCACCTGCTCCGGCACGGCGTCGGCCCCGACGCCCAACTCCCGCCCGCGCCCGCCCACCGCCCCCACGGCACCCCACCCCGGCCCCGGGACTGGCTCGACGACATCCTCGACGACCACGCCACCCCGTCCCCGGCACCCGCCCCGGAGCCCGCGGCCGTGGACGTGGACGTGCGCGTCACCGTCGACCAGCCCATTACCGACCACGAGCAGCACCAGGCCCGGCGGGACTGGTCCTGGCTGTGGGGACACCTGCGCCCCCTGCACACCCTCACCGCGGGCGCCGTCGCCCTCGTGCCGGTCTTCGGCGGCTGGAGCATGGTCACCGGCTGGGCCGTGACCCTGCACTCCATGCGCGATGACGCGGGAGTCGGCGCCGCCTACAGCACCGCCGCCCTCGCCCTGGCCGTCGCCGTCGCCCTCGACTGGAACCGCCGACGCTGGCTCACCCGCCTCATCAGCATCACCGCGCTCGTCGGCGGCCTCGGCGTCCTCGACTGGTACGACCCGGTCTGGTTCCTGACGGGGGTCGACCGGTGACCGCGACCGTCAACCTCGGTGGCGTCGCCGTCGCCCTCGGCATCCTCTGGCTCAACATCAGGCCCTGGTGGAAGGGAGGCCGCGACCCCAAGGCCCTGTTGCCGTACGCCTCCGGGGCCGGCCTCGGCTCCCTGGCAACCATCTGCGTGGGCGGTGCGCTCGGCTGGAGCGCGGCGCGCGTGGCTGGCCTGTTCTCCTCCGCGGGCTCCAAGGGCGTGTCCACCGCCACCGGGACGCGCGGCAGCGACGCGATGCCCACCGGTCGCATGGGAGTGCTCACGGAGCCAGGCGGCGTGGTCACCGCGCTGCTCCTGCTCGGCGTGATCGTGCTGTTCCGCTCGTCCGGCAAGCAGGACAAGAGGCGCATCGTCGGCGGCGCCGTGAGCTTCGCGGTGCTCGGCTTCCTGCCGGGCGTCGCCTCGCTGCTCGGCTGGTGGCCTGACACCGTCAACTGGATCGGCGCCGAGGGCCGTGCGCTGCTCAGCAAGGGCGGGGAGAGCCGGTGAACCGACTACGCCTGGACAGGGATGCTCGCGCGGGCGCGGCTGAGCGGCTGAGCACCGGCTCCGCCGCCGTGGCGAACCACCTGTGGGAGCGCGCGGCCGTGTGGGTGGCGCGCGGGCGCCGCGATGACCTTGACGGTTGGCGGGCCGCGCTCGGGCCCGTCGCGCGCGCCAGCGGCCTCGCCGGAGCGCTGTTCGTCGCGTGCCTGATGGTGCGCGCGCTCCCGCTGCTGCTCGCCCCGCTCACTGCCCTGTGGTGCTGGCTGGCCTGGCGTCGCGGTGATGACCAGCGCGGTGCCGCTCCGAAGGACCGCGCGGAGGCGGAGCGGGAGGCCCTTCGGGGGCTGCTACTGGAGCTGATGAAGGGGGGCTCGGCGGTGCACCTGCGCACCGTCCTGGCGCACCTCCAGGAGCACGGTCAGTGGGAGGGCCGCACGGTCACGGATATGCGCCTGCGGCTGGAGCGCCTGGGCGTCCCGGTGGACCGCAACGTGAAGGTTCGTGGGGTGCCGACGTGGGGGGTGCGGCGGACCGCTCTTGAGGCCCCCTCCCCGGATGCCGCCCAGGAGACGTCTTCCGTGCCGTCTACCGGTGTCTGACCTGCATGTCTACCGCGCCATCTACCGCGATCTCCCCGGTGTCTACCGGGCCATCTACCCACCGGGGCGGCCGTCGCTTGGCAGCCGTCCGGCCGCCCCGGTCCCATCCCGCGAAGAGACAGGAGCACCATCGTGGCAGAGCAGTCCCGGGGCATCCCCGTGCCGCCGCCCCCGCCCGGCCCGCCGGAGGGTGAGCCGGAGCCGGACCCGAGGTTCGAGACCGTGTACGACCCGGAGCGCGGCGGGCACTACCCGCCGGGCCGCTGAGAGAGGCTCACTTCATGAGCGAGCGCGTGAACGTCAAGGTCCTGCTGTTGTTCGGGGACCAGGCTGAGCTGACGACCTCCGACCGCGACCACACCGACCCTGAGCGCGTGCCGGTGGAGCGGCTCGTCGCGGAGACGGGCATCCCCCGCGAGAGGTTGGCGGGAGCCGAGCTGGTAGCGATCGTTGGGGATGACGGGGAGCTGAAGGGCTTCGAGAGGGTCTGACCTGGGGTTATGGGGGCGGTGTGTGCTGCCCATTCCCTCAAGCCTGGTGTTGCAAATATAGAACTTAGTGCTGTAAAGTTAGATGCGTCGAGGCGGGGGTGAGAGCCCGAACCGACAACAACCAGTTGAAAACTCCACAGAGAGGACAGTCACCATGGCTGACCGCGAAGACGAGATCATGGAGGCGCTCGCCGCCACTATCTCGGTGGTCTACTCGATCCTGGTCGACGTCTGCCAGATGCTCCCCGTGCCGATTGGCCTCCCGACCGACCAGCACATCCCGGCGACCGACGCCATTCCCGCAATCCGGCGGGTGGCGAAGCTGGCCAAGGATCAGCCGATGGGCGAGACCCAGGAAGCGCAGCTCTTCACCGGCTGCATCCACCTCCTGGCGGCGATGGACCTGTACGGCCTGTGCGCCGCGAACTGGGTCGAGACCCGGGCCGAAGGAGCGGGAGCCAACCTCATATACGCGAGGGAGGCACTGGTGAGCCTCGGAGCCTGGCTCGCAAGCCAGGCGGACTGACCTAGCGAACGCCCCCCGGCAGCCAGTCGGGGGGCGTCCCCGTTTCCCACCCTAAGGGCGTTGCAAAACTAGAACCCACTGCTGTAAAGTTAGATGTGTCGGGCCGGGGGGTGAGAGCCCCGGACCTGGCAGCCAGTTGAAAATTCCAGAGAGGAGAACGTCATGGCTGACCATGACGAAGAAGAGCGGACCACCATCCTGATGGAGGCCACGCTCGGAGCCACGTACCTCGTGCGCGAGTTCCTGGCAGAGCTTCCCATCCCGGTGGTCGTACCGGAACTCGTCACCGAGACGACGATGGCCCCCGAGGCAGTCCTCAGCCTCAACCGGGCCCGCGCCCTGATCGATGACGAACCGATCTCCGAACACGCCAAGATCGTGTACAGGGACCTGATCCTCGAATGGTTCACCGCCTACGAGATCCTGGTCCTCCGAAAGATCGCCGGACCCGCTCCCTGGCGGCTCGACATCGCCGAGTACGCGCTCGAACGCTTCGGCGCCCTCGCCGAGCTGATCGAGAGCGGCGAGGTCGACAACTTCGGATTCGACCTCGACGAGTCCTAGCCGCACCGCCCGCCTCGTGCAGCCAGCCCGGGGCGGGCACCCTCTCCTCCCCGAGCCCCGCACAGACAAACGGGGCCGACGCCGTGTCCCAGCAAGCTGGGGTGAGAGAGCGTCGGCCCCACCAGTTGAAAACTCCACAAAGGAGCCTCCCCACCATGGTAGACCGATCCACCCTCACCGCCCCCGAGATCGCCGAAAAGTACGGGGTGAGCATCCACACCGTGACGAAGAGCTGGGCGCAGCATCCCGCCTGGCCCGACGCGATCGGCAAGCGCGGCCGGTACAAGGCTTACTCCCCCTGGCACATCGAGACCTTCGTGTACAACCACGTAGCCCGTCCAGCCGTCGCACTGGAGCCGCGCCGCTTGTACACCGCGCGCGAGATCGCTGATGCCGCCGGCATCAGCGCGGGCACGATACGCGCGGACCGGACGCGCGGCCGCTGGCCGGAGCCGGACGATGTCGAGGGGGGGGTTAATCGTTGGTACGGCGAGACGGCCACTATGGCACTGGCCAGTCGACGGGGGTACAGGAAGTGAGGGCACAGCCGCTGCTTTTTAGTAATTCAGGGCCCTGCCTCTCAATTCACCTTGCTGTACTGTTCCGTTGTCTAGATGGCTCGGTGGTTCGATGGTTCGATGGCTGACAGTCGTACCGACACCCCACACGCCATCTACGACGAAGGGCCCGACCCGGTTGCCGCCAGGTCGAGCCTCCGCCGCAGTAGTTCACGAGCCCGGTCGCCAACGGAGAGACCGGGCTCGCTGCGTACCGCAAGCCTCGGCCGCGACGGCCTCGTGCGTGGGCGCCCTACCGGACGAACTGCCCCACGACGGCGATGATCGCCACCAGCAGCGCCGCCGCAGCAAGGCCCACCTGCCATCGTTCAGGGGCAGACCAGTGCCGTTGCGACTCTTGCTCGTCCGATCTCACCATGCATCCTCCCGTCCCTCCGGTGACATCCCCGACCGGCTGATCAGGGCGCCTCGCCTCCCCCAGTCATGAGGGAAGCGAAGTGGGTGCGGAGGAACAGGCGGAACGGGATCGATAGTACTCACAGCGAGACGCAGGTTTGGGGCTCAACTGACCTTTAAGCACTGCGGGTTGTTGCAGTGCAGGCACCGGTAGTGCCGTGAGGACGCTTGCCAACGCCTGACCGGCCATGGATCATAGGTGGCAAGTCCGGCGTGCCCGGATACAGATGGGCCCGCCGAGTGCGGGCCTTCGTCATGTCACGGAACAGCGACAACCACACGCACGGCTGCGCCTCGCTGAAACCCTGAACCCCTCACACCACCTTCACCATCGGTACCAGGGGGGTACGCATGGGGTTCATGAACCAGGCCAAGGCCGAGGTCGCCACGCGGGAAGCTCAGAAGGCCTACCAGCAGGGCAGGCAGGTCCTCACCTTCAAGATCATTGAGGCGAACGTCAGCCACCGCACCACGGGCGTCATGACGGGCGTCGGCGAACAGATCGAAGCCATCGAAGCCGAAGGCTGGGCCCTCTACAACATGTGCGCCGCCGAAGGGAAAGCCCTCTCCGGCGACCGCTCCGCCCTGATCTGCCTCTTCCGCCGCCGCTGACCACGCACCAACCGGCCCGGCCCCGCCCCCGCGCGGCCGGGCCCCCGCACGTCCGGGGAGGTGGCCCCCATGGGCAAGGCCCGCCCCGTCACCGACCAGGACCGCCAGCGCGTCCGCGAGCTGCACGCCGCGGGCAAGGGCCGCAACGAGATCGCCGCCGAACTCGGCCGCTCCGGACGCACGATCAGCGCCATCGCCAAGGACCTCGGACTCTCCTTCGCCCGCGCCGCCGAAGTCCGCGCCGCCACCGAGGTTCGCCAGGCCGACCTCGCCGACCGCCGCGCCCGCTTCGCCGAACTCCTCCAGGACGACGCCGAGCAGCTCCGCGCCCGCCTCCGCCAGCCCTGCACCGTCTACTCCTTCGGCGGCAAGGACAACGAGTACGCCGAGCACACCTTCCCGACCCCGCCGAACGCCGAGGCCGTCCACATCCTGCGCGGCATCGGCATCGCCGTGGACAAGTCGCTGCGCCTGGTCCCGCCCAAGGACGAGGACGGCTCCGGCGAAGTCGGCTCGCTGCTGACGTCGCTGTTCGACCGGCTCCGGAACCAGCATGGCGACGGCTGACGCCCAGCTCTCCGAGAAGCAAGCGCGGTCCATCGCCCATTCCACGGCCTGGTTGAACGTCTGGGAAGGCTCCGTACGGTCCGGCAAGACCATCGCGAGCCTGCTCCGCTGGCTGATGTACGTCGTCACCGCCCCGCGCGGCGGTGCCCTGGTCGTCGTCGGCAAGACCTACGACACCGTCGGCCGCAACGTCTTCGAGCCCCTCCAGGACCCGAGCATCTTCGGCGACGCCGCCAAGCACGTCCGCTACACCCGCGGCGCCCCGATCGCCTGGATTCTCGGCCGGAAGATCGAGGTCATCACCGCCAACGACGCCAAGGCCGAAGCCCGCCTGCGTGGCCTGACGGGCGCCGGCGCCTACATCGACGAGCTGACGCTGCTCCCGAAGGAGTTCTTCAAGCGGCTCATCGACCGCCAGTCGGTGCCCGGCGCCCTGATCTTCGCCACGACCAACCCGGACAACCCGGGCCACTGGGCGAAGAAGGAGTGGCTGAACAGGGCCGCTGAACTCGGGATCCGCACCTGGCACTTCACCCTGGAGGACAACCCGGCGCTGAGTCCGGAGTACGTGGCCCGCATGAAGGCCGCGTTCACCGGCCTCTGGTACCGCCGGTACATCCTGGGGCACTGGGTGATGTCCGAGGGCGCGATCTACGAGGCCTTCGACTCGTCGATCCACGTCGTGGACCAGGTCCCCATGATCACGCGCTGGCTGTGCGACGCGATCGACTACGGCACCGTCAACCCCTTCGCCGACCTGTTGATCGGGCTCGGCGCGGACCAGCGGCTCTACGTCGTGTCCGAGTACCGGCACGACTCCCGCACCGCGCGGCGGCAGATGACGGACGCCGAGTACTCCGCCGCGCGCCGCGCTTGGCTCGCGGGGCACGGCGTGCGACCGGAGTTCACCGTCGTGGACCCGTCGGCCGCCTCATTCATCGAGCAGCTCCACCGCGACAACACTCCGGGCGTCGTCCCGGCGGAGAACACCGTCCTGGACGGCATCCGCACCGTCGCCTCGCTGCTCGCCGCCGACCGGCTGCGCATCCACCGGTCCTGCACCGGGCTTATCGACGAGCTGCCCGGCTACTCCTGGGACGACGAGAAAGCGGAGAAGGGCGAGGACGCCCCGATCAAGGTAGACGACCACTCGTGCGACGCCCTGCGCTACGGCGTGCGTACGACCGAGGCCCTGTGGCGGCCCCACATCCCGCTCGCTCTGGAGGTGGCCGCGTGAGAGTCGAAGTCGTCCTGCGCACCGTCGGACAACCAGACGCTGTCGTTGGTGAAGCCGAAGGCGACACGTGGCCCCAGATGCGCGAGGCCTTGCCCGCGCTGCTGCGCGACCTCGCGGACGCGGTCGCGCGGGCGAGCGACCTCGAGGAGGTGCCCGATGCCTCTGCCTGACCGGGACATCGCCTGGCCGCCCACCGACCCCACCGTCCAGAACGCCCTCGCCGACTGGGACGCCTGGTACTCCGCCGACCCCGACCGGCTCGGCGACCGCTACCTCAACCGCGGACTGCGCGAACTCCCCGAGAACCGTCCGGCGCAGATGCGCGGCGGCGTGGTCGGCCGGGTCGCGCGCTGGTTCTGGGGCCAGCCCACACCGCCCGGCCAGCAGCGCGAGAAGATCCACATCCCGCTCGCGGGCGACATCGCGCGCACCAGCTCGGCCCTCCTCTTCTCCGAGCCGCCCGCCCTCACCGGCGCCAACGACACCACCCAGAAGCGCCTCGACGAGATCGTGGAGGAGGGGCTCCACCCGACGCTGCTGGAGGCCGGGGAGCTGTGCGCGGCACTCGGCGGCGCGTACCTGCGGGTGGTCTGGGACGAGGAGGTCAGCGACCGGCCCTGGCTGTCCGCGGTCGCGGCTGACTCGGCCGTGCCGGAGTTCTCCTACGGGCACCTGCGGGCCGTGACGTTCTGGACCGTCGTGCACGTCGACGGCCAGACCGTGTGGCGGCACCTGGAACGGCACGAGAAGGGCCGCATCCTGCACGGCCTGTACGCCGGCACTCCCGGCATGCTCGGCAAGCGGCGGCCGCTCCAAGACCTACCGGCCACCGAGGGCATCGCGCCGTTCATCACCCAGGACGACTGGATCGACACGGGGGCGCCGAAGCACCTGACCGCCTCCTACGCGCCCAACGTGCGCCCGGCCCGCGCGTGGAGGCACCTCCCCGCCGCCGCGTACTGGGGGCAGTCCGACTTCCAGGGCATCGAGCCGGTCATGGACGCTCTGGATGAGGTCTGGTCGTCGTGGATGCGGGACATCATCAACGGCAAGGGCCGCGTGGTCGTGCCGAACTCGATGCTGGAGTCCCTTGGCCCCGGGCAGGGCGCCGCCTGGTCGGAGGAGCGGCGGCTCTACAGCGGGCTGAACATGCTCCAGCGGCCCGGCGACCCCAACCCGCTCACGGTCGTGCAGTTCGAGATCCGCGTCCAGGAGCACAAGGAGACCTGCGCCGCCCTCGCGGCGGAGGCCGCCCGCCAGGCCGGATACTCCGCCTCCACCTTCGGCGACCACGGCGAGGGCCAGGCCGTCACCGCCACGGAGATCAAGGCCCGCGAGCGGCGCTCGGACATCACCCGCTCCCGCAAGACTCTGTACTTCGACCCCGCGCTCGCCAGCGCGACGGCCGCGCAGCTCGCTGTGGAGGCCGGGCCGCGGTTCGGCGTCCGCGGCCTGGACCTGGCCCCGCCGAAGGTGGAGTTCCAGGACAGTGTGTCCGAAGGACTTGGCGAGCTGGCGACCACGGCCGAGCTGCTGCGCCGCGCAGAGGCCGCCTCCACGGACACCCTCGTGCGGATGATGCACCCCGACTGGGACGACAAGCAGGTCCGCAAGGAGGTCGACGAGATCCTCGGTGAGTCCGGCCGCGCCGTCGCCGACCCCTTCGAGACCGGAGCCGAGGGGGTGCCCCATGCCGGTGTCCCCGGCGATGGCGGAGGACCTCGCGGCTGAGGTCCGGCGCCTGTACGACGACGCGGAGACCGTGCTCCTGGAGAAGCTCGCCGCCGCCTTGGAGGCGGACATCGAGTCGCCTCGCTGGGCGGAGCTGAAGCTCGCCGCGGTCGGGAACCTCCGCGAGGCCGTCGAACGCGTCGCTGACGCGCTCCAGCAGGATGCCGACGGCGCCGTACGGCGCGCGCTGATCGAGGCGTACACGCGTGGCCGCCAGGCCGCCGTCGCCGAACTCGGCGCGGTGGACATCGGCCGGAGCTTGGTGGCCCGCGCGACGCTGCCCGGCGCCCCGGCCGTGGACCGGCTGGCCGCGTCGATGGCGCAGGACTCGCGCCCGCTGTACGTGCGGATCACGCGCGCGGTGGTGGACGCCTACCGGGCGATCGTCGCCCGGGTGTCCGGCGGTGTGCTGCTCGGAGCCGTCACGCGGCGCCAGGCCAGCCAGCGGGCACTCGACGCCTTCGCCCACCGGGGGATCACCGGGTTCGTGGACCGGGCCGGGCGCCGCTGGGACATGGCCGCGTACGCCGAGATGGCCGTCCGCTCCATCACCGCGCGCGCCGCCGTCGAGGGCCACGTGGATGCCCTGGCCGAGGTCGGCGTGGGCCTGGTCGTCGTGTCAGCCGCCCCGCTGGAGTGCCCACTGTGCGCGCCCTGGGAGGGGGAAGTCCTCACCCTCTCCGGTCCTTCCGGGCCGCAGGCGCTGCGTGTGGAGCACGCAGTCGAGGACGGGCGCACCGTCGTGGTGCACGTCGCCGGGTCGCTCGTTGCGGCGCGCGCCGCAGGGCTCTTCCACCCGAACTGCCGGCACGCGCTGAGCGCGTTCCTGCCCGGTGTGACCAGGCGCCCGCAGGCGCCCCCGCACCCGCACGGCGCCACCTACGAGGACACCCAGCACCAGCGCTACCTGGAGCGGCAGGTACGCGCCTGGAAACGCCGGAGCGCTGCGGCCATGAACGACGCGGCACGCCGCCGGGCGAACGCGCGCGTCCGCGACTACCAGGCCCGCATCCGTGAGCTGACGGACGCCAAGGGCCTTGCCCGCAAGCGGCAACGCGAGCAAGTCGGCGGAGGGAGCTAAGCCTTCTTCGCGTCCGTCCGGCGGACTTCCAGCCAAGCCGCCGGACCGTAGATGGTCGACACCCCTTTATGCCAGGTCATCGCGTCGCCCTTCCCTTGGTAGACCGTCGCCTTCACTGCGAGGGCACCGCCATCGAGCAGTTCGTAGTCGTAGTGCACTACACCTCGCTTTCCCTTCCAGATGACGGACTCAGGCTCGTTGATCAGCCTGATCTCTACAGATATTTCAGTCTGCGTTTTCATCTGGTGAAACGTACTCGATGCCCTTACTCGGGCACGCAGAGACCCCCGACATCCGCCGCACGGCAACCGTCGGCCGCTCTCGCAAAGGGAGATCACCCATGCCTCACCCTTTCCAGCACCCGCTCGCCACGCACCGGGCCGGAGCACTCCTCGGCTACCGCCGCAACGGCTCGCCGATCTACGCCATCGCGGGGGGCAGCGGCGAGGGAGAAGGCGGCTCCGGCACCGGAGCCCCGCCCGCACCCGGGGCCGGTGACCCGGTCCCCGCGCCGCCCACACCAGCCCCGCCCGCGCCTGAAGCCCCCGCCCCTTCCGAGGGCGGGGAGGGCCCGGACTGGAAGGCGGAGGCCCGCAAGTGGGAGGCCCGTGCCAAGGAGAACAAGGCCGCGGCCACCGAGCTGGAGAAGCTCAAGGCCGCGCAGATGAGCGAGCAGGAGAAGGCCGTCGCCGCGGCGGAGAAGCAGGGCCGCACGGCCGCTCTGGCTGAAGCCGCGCCCCGGATCGCTCAGGCCCGCCTCGAAGCCGCCGCCGCCCGCGCGGGCGTGGACCTCGCCCCGCTCGCCGACTTCATCGACCTCGCGAAGTTCGTCGGCCAGGACGGCACGGTCGACGACGCGGCGATCAAGAAGGCCGTGGAGAAGCTCGGCAGGCTCGCCCCCGCGAAGGGCCCCGGCCGCTCCGGCGCCGACCTCCCCGGCGCCTCCGGCGACCAGCCGGCCTCCCTGGAGAAGCAGATCGCGCAGGCCAGGGCCGACGGCAACTGGCGCCTGGTCATGCAGTTGGAGAACTCCAAGCTGGCCGCCGTCGAGGCCGCCCAGCAGTAGCCCCGGGCCCGGCCGTGGCCGCGCCCTCGAAGACCTCCTGAAGGAGAGCCATGGCCCAGATCACCGGGCTCGGTACCACGTACAACCTGCCGAACTACACGGGCGTGCTGCATCTGCTCACCCCCGCCGACACCCCGTTCTTCTCCGCGATCGGCGGCCTGACGGGCGGCGGACAGACGAACTCGATCGAGTTCGAGTGGCAGACCTACGACCTGCGCGCCGCCGGGCAGAACGCCAAGCTGGAGGGCGCGGACGCCCCCGGCGAGGAAGAGCGCGTCCGGGCGAACGTCACCAACATCGTGCAGATCCACCACGAGACCGTGGGCGTGTCCTACACCAAGCTCGCCGCCACTCAGATCAAGGCCGGACTCAACAACGCCGAGACCAACCCCGTCTTGAACGAACTCGACTGGCAGGTCGAGCAGATGCTGAAGCAGATGGTCCGCGACGTCGAGTACTCCTTCATCCAGGGCACCTACCTCAAGCCCGCGGACAACACGCAGGCCCGCCGGACCCGTGGCATCCTCCCGGCCATCACCACCAACGTCATCGCGGCCCCGGACGGCGACAGCGGGACGGCCGGCACCCAGCCGTCGCCGCTTACGGAGTCCCTCGTCCTGGACCTGCTCCAGAAGGTGTGGGACAACGGCGGCATCCAGGAGTCTGAGACGGCGACGCTGATGTGCAACTCCTGGCAGAAGCGGATGCTGACGAAGATCTTCGTCGCGGACAAGAACTACCGCGAGGAGACCCGCAGCGTCGGCGGCGTCCACGTGCAGACGATCGAGACGGACTTCGGGCGGCTGAACGTCATGCTGAACCGCCACATGCCCGCGGACCAGGTGGCCGTGGTGTCGCTGGAGCAGTGCATGCCCGTGTACCAGGAGATCCCGGGCAAGGGGCACTTCTTCGCCGAGCCGCTGGCGCGGACGGGGGCGAAGGACCGCACGCAGCTCTACGGCGAGGTGGGCCTGAAGTACGGCAACGAGCGCACCCACGGCAAGATCACCAACCTCAAGACGACCGCCTAGGAGGTGCCCCGTGGCGCGCTTCACCTGCACCACCTACCCGCAACTGGAGATCGGCGGCATCGTCCGGTTCATCGACGGCGTGTGCGAGACGTCCCAGAAGGAGGCGCTCGCGCAGCTACGCAGTTTCGCCGCTGATCCGGCGTACGGGATCAGCGAACAGGACCCGCCGGACGGGGCGGGCGAGGGGAACGGCGGCGGGCCGGACGGCATGCAGCGTCCGGCCCGCTCCGCGTCCAAAGCCGACTGGAAGGCGTACGCCGTCCGCCAGGGCATGGACGCGGACGCCACGGAGAAGGCCAGCCGTGACGAGCTGGCCGCGCAATACACGGACGGAGGCGACTCCTGATGGGCCTGACCGCGTCCCTGTCCGTGGCCGCGACCGTGCAGCAGACGAAGCCCCTGGACCTGACCACGGCATCCGACCCGCTGGCGTTCCGACGCGCGGTCCAGCTCGTGGACGGCACCACCGCGGGCAAGGCGGACCGGGTCTTCCACGACCGGCGCACGCTGGCCGCATCCGCGAGCGAGGAGCTGGACCTGGCCGGAGCGCTGACCGACGCGTTCGGCCAGGCCCTCACCCTCGGGCGCGTGAAGGGCTTGTTCATCGCGGCCGCCGCGGCGAACACGAACAACGTGATCCTCGGCAACGCCAGCACGAACGCGTGGGCGGCGCTGCTCGGCGCGACCGGCACCGTGACGCTGCGGCCGGGCACCTGCCTGGGCGTCATGACGGGCCCGGCAGACGCGACGGCGTACCCGGTGACCGCCGGGACCGGGGACCTGCTGAAGGTCGCCAACTCCGCGGGCGGCACGGGCGTCACGTACGACGTCGTGATCGTCGGCACGTCCGCGTAGAGGAGGTGGCCCGGTGCCCAGGATCTACGCGACACAGGCGCAGTACGAGACGTACACCGGGCAGTCGGCCCCGGCGGACATCGCGGCCCGGCTCGGCCACGCCTCGCGATTCCTCGACAGCGAGGTGTTCCGGCTGTGCTGGTACCGGGTGGACGGCGACGGCTACCCGTCGCACGCCCGCGTGCGGGAGGCCTTCGCGGACGCGGTGTGCGCGCAGGCGCAGTGGTGGGCGGCGACCGGCGACGAGCTGGGCACGGCGGGCCTGTGGGGCTCGGTGAAGATCGGCTCGGTGGCCCTGTCCGGCGCCTCGGGCGGCACCGACGGCGCGGCTCAGGGCCGCCGAGTCGCTGACGCGGCCCTGGAAGCCCTTCGCGGCCCCGACCTGACCCCGGACGTCTTCCGGCTGGGGGAGCTGGTGCAGTGCTGATCCCCGACTACCTGCTCCGGCACGAGGTGGTCGTGGAGGCGTGGGAGGGCGAGGGACCGTACGGGTCCAAGTACGGGCCCCCGACGGCTATGCGGTGCTTCCTCGACGAGCAGACCCGCATGGTCCGCAACCCGGCGGGCGAGGAAGTCACCTCCTCCTCCACTGTCTACGCGCTGCCGGACGCGCGGTGCCCGGCGCGCTCGCGCGTCACGCTGCCTGACGGGCGTCAGACGACCGTCATCGCCGCCCTCGCTCGCGACGGCGGTGGCCTGCCCACCCCCGACCACCTGGAGGTGCAGCTCCAGTGACGCAGTACGTCCGCATGAACTTCCAGGGGCGGCGGCTGTGGACCGCGCGCGGCCGCCGCCTCGCGAGCGAGGGCCTCTCCCGTGCCCTGGAGCACGCGCTCGGCGTCTCCAACAGCCGCGTGCCGCTGGACGAGGGCACGCTGGAGCGCTCCGGCCGCGTCGACGTCGACGGGCTGAACGGGGCCATCTCGTACGACACCGTGTACGCGGTCCGCCAGCACGAGGAGCTGACCTGGCGGCACCTGCCCGGACGCCAGGCGAAGTATTTGGAGTCGGCGATGAACGACTCCAGGGAGGCCATGCTCCGGCTCATGGCGGTCCCGCTTCGCCGCTGGCTACGGGGCTAGCGCTTCATGGCTGACGTCGCCAAGGCCTTTCGGCTGGCTGCGGTGATTCCTGGTAGCCGAGAGGGACAAAAGCGATCAGGTACTCTTCAAAAACTTGCTCGTGGAAGTTGTCTACCTCGCCGTACTCGTCATCGTCATCGTCGGTGTCCTCGTCATCGTCAGCAGATACGTCGTTGGCCAGGTATTCATCCCACCGGGCATGCGCATCTTCACGCCCCTTGGCATATACGTGCACCGTGTAAGTCCGGTTCGGGGATAACTCCAGTCGCACTTCTGGGGTCGCCGGGCCTGTAGTACACCCGAAGACCCTCATTGCGCCGCGATACACCGGTCGGTACTCCACTGAATCAAGGTGTACCCACTCATCGGCAATGGGCGGCGATTCGACGCCGACGGATGCCGAGCAAAGAGTTACAGGCGCATAGTGCCACTGCACCTTACTGCAAATCGTTATTTCTCCAGGTGTAACCAGAACTGGTTTCCCGCTGGCGAAATCACGATCTACCTGAGGGACATCAAAATCCGAGTCGGGCTCCTCCATCACATAAAACTGACTGTAATCGACGGAAATCACACCCCGGTGCGACTCCATGCCCCTCCTCAGCCAAGACCGGATCAACGCCATAGACGCTAGGCGACGGACGGCCACAAGTCCCCCTCCGTGAACGGTTTCTTCCCCCAAAGCAGGTGAACCGTGCGCTACACGACCGCGCTCCTGGATGGCCTCGCCGCTCTCATCGCCGAGGCCGGGCTGGCCGTGTACCGGGCGGACGGCGTGTACACGGCAAGCGAGACCGGGCTCCTCTTTTCCGTTCTGCCGGACGCCCCGGACGGCGCCGTCGTACTTACCGCGTACCCGGTCGAGGACACCGACCTGACGGACGTCGTGACAGGCGTTCAGGTGCGCATGCGGCGCGGCCGGGACCCGCGCGACGTGGAGGACCTGGCCGACGGCGTCTTCGACCTGCTCCACAACCGCCGCGGCCTGGTCCTCAACGGCGTCCACGTGGCGCTGATCTGGCGGCAGGCGCAGGCCCCGATGGGCCAGGACGTCCACGGCCGCCAGGAGATCGCCGCCACCTACTACCTCCGGGCCACGCGGCCCTCACCCCACCTGTACGAATAGGAGGCCGCGTCATGTCGACGCCGACCGATGTCACCGCTCTCGCCCGCCGCTGGCGGCTGGAGGTCAACATGGGCAGCGAGGCCACGCCGGACTGGCAGCTCTGTCCGGCCGTTGTGGAGTTCCAGCCCGAGTTCGAGCCGAACCACGAGGACTCCGGCACCTACGACGACGAGGGCTGGGACGACAACGACAAGACCGGCATGGGCTGGACGGTCACCGTGAAGTTCAACCGCAAGAAGTCGGCCGACTCCACGGTCTACCACCCGGTCCACGAGAGGCTGCGCCTGACCGCGTTCGCCTGGGGTGCCGAGTCGAAGATCCCGGTCCGGTGGATGGACCGCGACGGTCTGCCCGAGGCCTACCAGGGGCGGGCGCTGGTCACCTGGGCGCCAGAGGGCGGCGAGAAGAACGACCTGGACCAGGTCGAGGTGACCCTCACCGGGGCCGGGCCGCTGATGCCGATCACGAACCCGGTGGCCGCCTGATGGCCACGTTCGAAGCCCTGGACGAGCTGTTCGACGACAGCCTGACTCTGCCGATCAAGGGCAAGACGTACCGCATCCCGTCCCCGTCCGGCGAGGACGGGCTGAGGGTCCAGCGCATCACCACCACGGCGGCGCGGCTGATCGCCGGGGGCGAGGCCCTCGATGCCGAGCAGCTCGACGACGCCGAGGAGCGCGACCTGCTGGAGATGTGCCTGGGACCTGTGTACGAGCAGCTCCTGGCCGACGGTGTCGACTGGGCCTGGATCAGGCACGCGGGCCTGACCGCGATGTTCTGGATCATCGCTGACGTGGAGCAGGCACAGGCGTACTGGAGGGCGGCTGGCGACCCTTCTCGCAGGGCCCCGAACCGGGAGACGCGGCGCGCGACGGCGAAGGCCACCAAGGGTGGATCGGGCGCGGCGAAGTCGACCCCGCGACGGGGCTCCACGAGTGGTACGAGCGTCCGCCCGGCTACCAGCCGCGCCCGAAAGGCCTCGAAGGACTGACCTGGGCCAGGCTTCTGGAGCAGTGGCCGCTCATCGAGGCGGACCTCCACGAGGTGTACGGCATCGACGTCGGCACCGGCCTGCTACGGGCCCGCTCCTGGCGCTGGCTGAAGATCCGTATCCTTGGCCTGCTCAGCACCGAGTCTCGGCTGGCCCGGCACTTCGCGCCCGCGGACGACCGGGGCCGGCTGCCGCTGCCTGACCGGCCACGAGGCCGATCAGGGCGTTAGCGGTTCTGCTTGAGTCCTCACCCCCGCACGCGCGGGGACCACCAGTTGGCGGATACGCCGCCCGAGGTCGGCGTGGGACCACCCCCGCACGCGCGGGGACCACTTCGCCGTCAAGTCGTTGAGCGACTTCTTGACGGGACCACCCCCGCACGCGCGGGGACCACGGCAAGGACCCCTTCACCGCTGCGCTGTGCGTGGGACCACCCCCGCATGCGCGGGGACCACAAAACTTCGTCAAGTGGCTGTAGCTCGTACTTGGGACCACCCCCGCGTGCGCGGGGACCACAGGCCCCGACCAGGGACGTTACCCGGCCGCTGCCCACTTTTCCCTCACTTCTTGTGAGACCGGCACTCCAGACAAGTAAGAACCAACCCCGCCACCTCGCGCACACCCCAACCGGCGGCTGAACACCGGCACTTATCCAACAGCACGCGGTGCCACACCCAGCCACCGCCATAGGCGCACAGCGTACCCAGCGCCTCCTCACGGCAAGCGCGCCCCGCCCACCACCACGCACGACGGGAGGTGGGCGCCATGGCCCTGCGCCTCGGCGAGCTGGTCGGCTTCATCCGCGCGGACGACTCCGGCTGGCGCGCGGGCCTGTCCTCCGCCGAGCTGCGCCTGCGCGGCCTCCAGCGCTCCACTGACGGCACGCTGCGCGACCTTCGCGGGCGCTTCGTCTCCGAGGGTGAGGCCGCGGGCCGGGGCCTGTCGGACGGCATCCGCGCGCACGCTCAGCTCGCCGCCTCCGCGCTGCGCAAGGTGGCTCCCGCAGTGGCCGCGATCGGGGCCGCCGCACCCGCGGGGGCCGCCGTCGTCACGGTCCTGGGGGCGATCGCCGCAGGCGCCGTGGCGGCCGGGCTGGCCGTGAAGGCGTTCAGCCTCGCGGTCGGCCCGCAGATGGAGGGCGTCGCTGAGGTCGCCAAGCTCGCCGAGGAGGCGCAGAAGGCCGCGGCGTCCGGCGCGGCGGACGCGGCCGAGAAGCAGAAGGCGTACACGGACGCCCTCGCCGAGCTTCCGCCCGCGACGCGCGCGACCGCGAAGGCCTTCATCGGCCTGAAGGACGACTACAAGGCCTGGTCGGACAGCCTGGCGCCGACCACGATGCCGCTGGTCACGCGCGGCATCGAGCTTCTGCGGAGCCTGCTGCCGAGCCTGACGCCCTTCGTCCGCGCGGCGGCGGGCGCGTTCTCGTCTTTCTTCGACGACCTCGAAGAAGGGGTGAGGTCTGACCGCTTCAAGGAGTGGGTGGCCGACACCGCGGCGGCGGCCGGGCCCGCGCTCCGCAACTTCCTGACGGTCCTACGGAACCTGGTGGTCGGCTTCGCCGGGGTCCTGCACGCCTTCCTCCCGATGTCGGCCGGGGTGACCGGCGGGCTGGTGGACATGTCGGCGGCGTTCGCCCGCTGGGGCACCTCGCTGGAAGACAGCGAGGGGTTCGCCGAGTTCCTGGAGATGGCGCGCGAGGGCGGCGCCACCTTGGGGCAGCTCGCCATCGCGGCCGGCAGGCTGCTGATCGCGCTGGGACCGCTGATCGGCCTGACCACGCAGGTGGCGCTCGTGCTGGCGCGGGTCGTCAACGCGCTGCCGCCGGGCGTGCTGAGCGCGCTGGCGACCGCGATCGTCCTGGTCGTCGTCGGGATGAAGGCGTGGGCGGTGGGCGCCCGCGTTGTCGCGGTCGCCAACCGGCTCATGGCGGCCTCGACCTGGACGGCGATCGCGGGCTGGCTGCGGATGATGGCCGTCGGCGTGCTGGCCTACGCGCGGATTGCGAAGGCCGCGGTCCTCTCGGCGGCCCGCACCGCGGCCGCGTGGGCGGGCGCGGCACTGCGGTCCATGGCGGCGTTCGCCGCCCAGGTGATCCGCGTCGCCGCGGTGACCATCGCGCAGTTCGTGCTGATGGCCGCGCGGGCGGTCGCCTGGGCCGCGGTCATGGCCGCGCAGTGGCTGATTGCCATGGGCCCGATCGGCTGGGTGATCCTGGCCGTGACCGCCCTGGTGGCGCTGGTCATCGCGAAGTGGGATCTGGTCAAGCAGTACACCGTGATCGCCTGGACGGCCGTGCGTACCGGCGTCGCCACGGCGGTCCAGGGCGTCTTGGCCGTCGTCGCCTGGCTCGGCCGGGTCCCCGGCTGGATTCTGGGCTGGTTCACCAGCGCCAAGAACGGGGCCGTGGGCGCCATGCGGTCGCTCGTCGCGTGGCTCGCCGGGCTTCCCGGCCGGGTCCGCTCCGCGATCTCGGGCCTGCTCGGCGTCCTGCGTGGCGCGGCCACCACCGGGTTCAACGCCTTCCGCAGCGCGGCATCGGCGCGCGTGTCCTCGTTCCTCGGCTGGATGCGCACCCTGCCCAGCCGTATCTCGTCCGCGATCGGCTCCCTCAAGGACCTCCTCGTCGGT
Organism: Streptomyces sp. CC224B; assembly: GCF_030010595.1. Taxonomy (NCBI): domain Bacteria; kingdom Bacillati; phylum Actinomycetota; class Actinomycetes; order Kitasatosporales; family Streptomycetaceae; genus Streptomyces; species Streptomyces sp. CC224B. The sequence goes on from NZ_JASCXL010000060.1 coordinate 39,947, forward strand.
AAGGGAAAGGACCTGGTCAGGGGCTTGATGGCGGGGGTGCGCTCGATGGGCGGCTGGCTGAAGTCCGGCCTGATGTCCTTCGCCAAGCGGATCATCCCCGGCCCGATCGCGCGCGCCCTGCGCATCGGCTCGCCGTCCAAGCTCATGGCCGATCAGATCGGCCGGTGGATTCCGCCCGGCATCCTCCAGGGCGCCGAGGCCGAGGCGCCCGCCATGAACAAGGGCCTGGCCAACCTCGTGACCACGCCTCCGCCGGGCCAGGCAGGCACGGCCGCCGGCACGCGCGCGGGCGCCCCGGCCGCGGGCGGCGGCCGGACGGTCGTGGAGCTGCGCTCCAGCGGGAGCCGGGTCGACGACATGTTGCTGGAGATCCTCCGCGACGCGGTCGCGGTGCGCGGCGGCGACGTCCAGCTCGTCCTCGGGAGGTGACATGGCCTTCCCGGAGACGCCGCTGGGGCTGCGGATCGAGATCCAGGTGGGCGGGGTGTGGACGGACATCACGGGCGACGTCCGCACCCGCGATCCGATCACGCACGCGCGCGGCATCCGGAACAGCAGCACGGGCGCGGACCCGGCCTCCGTGCCGCTGACGATCAACAACCGCGACGGCCGGTACTCGCCGCGCAACGCGATGAGCCCGTACTTCGGGCTCATCGGCCGCAACACCCCGGTCCGGCTCTGGCTGCCCGGCGGCCCCCGCTTCCTCAACCTTGACGGCACCCCGGGCACCTGCGCGTCCACTCCCGCCACGGCTGCCCTGGACCTCACCGGCGACCTGGACCTACGAGTTGAGGCGGAGACGTCCTGGTACGCGCCGGGCACCCACACCCTGATCGGCAAGTGGGAGACGGCCGGGGACCAGCGGTCGTACCTGCTCCAGGTGGTCGACGGCCTGCTGTACTTCACCTACACCACCGGCGGGGACCGCTCCACCGCGTTCTTCCACTCCCGCGCGCTGCCCGCGCTGCCGCGCCGCGCGGCCCTGCGCGCCACCCTTGACGCCGACAACGGCAGCGGTGGCCGGGACGTGCGCTTCTACTGGGCGGAGACCCTGGCCGGGCCGTGGGTTCGGTTCGGCACCACCTCCACCCTCACCGGCACCATCAGCCTCCACTCAGGGACGGCGCCGCTCGCCGTGGGCCCCACCGACCTGACTGCGGCCGTGCCGCGACGGCCCGTCGAGGGTCGCGTCTACGCGGCCGAGGTCCGCTCGGGCATCGACGGCCCCGTGGTTGCCAGCCCCGTGTTCAGTGCCCAGCCCCTCGGCGCTGTGGCCTTCACGGACTCCGCCGGGCGGACGTGGTCCTACAGCGGAGCCGCAGCCGTCGCCGACCGGCAGGAACTCTTCGTCGGTGAGATCTCCTCCTGGCCGCAGCGCTGGGCGCCGTCCGGCCAGGACGTCTGGTCCCCGGTCCAGGCCGCGGGCATCCTGCGCCGCTACGGCCAGGGCGCCAAGGCCCTCGATTCCACCCTGCGGCGGCGCATCCCCTCCGGGCGTCCGATCGCGTACTGGCCGATGGAAGAAGAGCGGGAGGCCACCCGCGCCTACTCGCCCATCCCCGGCATCCGGCCGGCCGCCGTGACAGGCGTGGAGTTCGGCGCCGCCGACACCCTCCCCAGCTCCCGTGCCCTGCCGCGCCTGACCGCGGCCGCGACCCTGTCCGCGATCGTTCCCGCCCACGAGGCGGCCGGGCAGTGGCAGGTGGAGTTTGTGTACACCGCCGACGACAAGGCGCCCGCTGGCACGGGCCCGTGGGCGGAGGTGATCGGCATCTCCACCACCGGCACGGTGCGCCGCTGGGTCATCGCCATGCGGGCCGGCGCCGCCCGCATCTACGGCTACGACTCCTCCGGCACCGACGTGATCTTCACGGTCGTCGGGCTGGGGAGCGATGTCTTCCACGGCTGGGTGCGTCTTCGCCTGTGGGCGCGCGACACCGGCGCCGGGCAGACCGAGTGGCGCCTCGATTTTCAGGACGTCGGCGGCGATGCGGGCGGCATCGGCGGCACCCTCGCCTCCGCGTCGGCGGGCCGGGTCACCGCCGTTACCGCCACCTGGGGCCCGGCCACCGAGGGGTGGTCCATCGGCCACCTGGCCGTCCTGCGCACCGCCAACTCCAGCTTGTACACGGGCAGCGATGACGGCTACGCGGGCGAGACGGCGTGGGCGCGGATGCTGCGCCTGGCCTCCGAGGAGTCCATCCCGCTGGGGCGCATCGCGGGCCCGCTCACCCCTGAGCGGGTCGGCCCGCAGCGGCCCGAGACCCTGCTCGCGCTGCTCCAGGCGGCGGCCGACGTGGACGGCGGACTCCTCGTCGAAGACCGGGCCCGGCTCGGCCTGGTCTACCGCGACCGCTCCAGCCTCTACACGCAGGAGCCCGCCCTCGTCCTGGACTACCGGGCGGGGCACCTGGCTCCGCCGCTGGAGCCTGTGGACGACGACACGAGCACCCGCAACGACATCACGATCACCAGGCAGGGCGGCAGCTCGGCGCGCGCGGTCCTCGAGGAGGGGCCGCTGTCCGTGCAGGTGCCGCCTGCGGGGATCGGTCGGTACGACGAGGCCGTGACGCTCGCCCTGGACGACGACCTCCAGCCGACCCAGCACGCCTACTGGCGGCTGCACCTGGGCACGCACGACGCCGCACGGTACCCGTCCGTGCGGATTCTCCTGCACCGCGCTCCGTCCCTGATCCCGGCGGTGCTCGCCCTGCGCGAGGGGGATGTCGTACGCCTCACCGGACTCCCGCCGTGGGTTTCCCACGACGAGGTGGACTTGATCGTCACCGGCTGGACTGAGACGTTCCGCCCGCGCACGTGGGAGAGAACGCTGACGTGCGAGGCGGCCGGACCGTGGATGACCGCCAAGGCCGACCACCCCCTGTACGGGAAGGCCGACACGGACGGCTGCGCGCTGCTGGTCCCGGCCACCTCAACGGCGCCCGTGCTGGAGGTGGTGAGCGCGGGCCTGCCGTGGACGAGCGACCCGGCGGAGATGCCGATTCCGCTGCGGCTCGGTGGGGAAGTCGTGCACGCGACGTCGGTGTCAGCGCTCGCCGACACGTTCACGCGCTCGGTGACGGACGGCTGGGGCACCACCTCCAGCGGCCTGCCCTGGGCGACAGCGGGCGGGGCCGCCGCCGACCGGTCCGTGAACGGCGCCCGCGGCGTCGTCACCCTGCCTTCGGCGGTCAGCACGCTGCGCGCTCAGACCCTGCTCGGGGGCGTCCGGGACTGCGAGGTCCGCGTGCGGGTCCAAGCCGGGCAGGTGTCCACCGGCGCCAGCCTGACCCCGGCCGTCCTGCTCCGGTACGCGAGCGTCACCAACAGCTACCGGGCCCGCCTGCACTTCGCCCCCGGCGGCGACCTGGCCCTGTCGATCACCCGGGGAGCCACGCAGATCGGCGGCGCCCCGCAGGTGCCTGGTACCTACGCGCCAGGCGATGAGGTCGAACTCAGGGTGCGGATCGAGGGGCACCGCATCCGCATGCGGGCCTGGAAGACCGGCTCGCCCGAGCCCGCGGCGTGGCAGCACGAGGCGACGGTCACGGACGCGCCGATCGCTGAGGGCGCCGTCGGCCTCGGCGCCTCCGGGTTCTCCGGCAACACCAACACGGCTCCCACGATCCGCTTCGGCGCCTTCGAGGTCGTCGGCGGACAGCGCCTGACCGTGACCCGCTCGCTCAACGGCGTCGTGAAAGCGCACCCGGTCGGCACCGGTGTGCGGCTGGCCTATCCCGCGATCGCATCACTGTAGGAGAGGAGGGTTGCGTGTCTACTCCCTTCGAGCAGTGGCTGCCGGGGATGGACGTCACCGCGCGTCGGCTGGAGGCGATGGCTCAGCGCTCCTGGCTGATGGTCACCAACCTGGGGGCCGACAGCAGCGGGGCGACGAACGCCGCGCCCGGCATCCAGGCCACGCTGAATTACGCGCGTGACCTCGGGGGTGCCTGGGTCCTGGTCCCGCCCGGGGTGTACCTGATCGGGCAGACGCTGCGGATCTACTCGAACACGCGGCTGACCTTGATGGCGGGTGCCGAGTTCCGCCGTGCTCATGCCGGAACGATGATCGTGAACGGGGACTTCGGGCAGGCCTTCCCCGGCTACACCGGGCACTCGCGGATCACGATCGAGGGTGGCTTGTGGAACATGCGCGGAACCTTTCCCGGCCTTACCGGGAGCGCGATGTGTATTTCCATCGGCCACGCCACGGACATCACTATTCAGGATTTGGAGGTGCGCGACACCCCGGGATATCACGCTATTGAGTTGAACAGCACCAGTCACGGGGTAATCCGAAATTGCAAATTCCGGGGCTATTCGGACCCGGGTGGAAGAGATTTCAGCGAGGCCATCCAGATGGATCTCGCAAAATCATCGGGGGCATTCGGCGCTTTTGGGCCTTACGATCACACGCCGTGTGAGGACGTGCTGATCACGGGCTGCCACGTCGGTGCGTCCGGGACCCCCGGTACGACGGCATGGCCGCGCGGGGTGGGCTCGCACTCCGCGACGATCACGAAGTACCACCGGCGGGTGCGCATCTCGGACTGCTCCTTCGAGAACCTCCTCCAGTACGCGGTCAGCGCGTACAACTGGGAGGACACGACGATCACCGGCAACACCTTTTTGAGCTGCGGTTCAGGGGTACGCCTGCGCACCGTGATCGTCTCCGACACCGAGGACACCAAGCTCCCCGACGGCACCCAGACCAGCGCCAGCCAGGTGATGCGGAACCTGTCGATCACCGGCAACACCTTCCGGGCGGGCGGCGGCTACGACGAACCGATCGTCGCGCTCGGCGAGACCTCGGGGCAGATCCTGAACCTCACGGTGGCCGGGAACAGCATCGACGGCAGCAGCGGCGGGCAGAACGGCATCCGCCTCCAGCAGGTCTCCCGTGCCGCGATCAGCGGGAACGTGATCGCGAACATCGACGGCACGGGGATCAGCACCGAGGACAGCGGCAACCTGGTCATCACCGGCAACGAGGTGTGGCTGGTCGGCTCGAACGGCATCACCTTCACCGGCTGCGACCACTCCAGCGCCGTCGCCAACCAGGTCCGCGAGCCCGGAGCCAGCGGCATCCTCGTCACGGCCAACAGCAACAACATCCACCTGCGGGACAACTACATCAAGAGCCCCAGCCGCGCGAAGAACGGCGACGCCTGGGGCATCCGTCTCCAGGGCGGCAGCTCCTCCATCTCCCTGTCCGGCAACAAGGTCCGCCCCCACGGCTCGGGCAACGAAGCCAGTCACGCCTTCTCGGCCGAGGGCGGCACCAACCCCGTGACCTTGATCCAGCGCTACGGCAACGACTGGCGCGGCTCCTGGACCGTCGCGCCCGTCGCCGAAGGGTCCGGGGTCACCTCCAACACCTCGGCCGCCGACGTCACCACCTGACCCTCACCGCGCTTCCCCTCAGCCCCGCGCCACCCCGGCCCGGGGCCTTTCTCATGTCTGGAGGCCCTCATGGCCGATCTCCACCCCGCCGCGCGCCATGTGCTGCGGTACTTCGACACCACCCACCTCCCCCCGCCGTTGGCGGAAGTCGCCGGCCTCTTCGAGGACCTGGCCGCCGAGCTGGCCCGCCGCAGCCTGGACGGGCCGGAGCTGACCGTGGCGCTCCGCAAGCTCCTGGAGGCCAAGGACGCGGCCGTGCGTGCCGCCCTCCCCGCGAAGGAGGCCTGACGATGGCCCAGCCACCGTCCGCCGCCCGCTTCCTCGATGCCCTGCGCGATGAGGGCCTGACCGTGGTGGAAGTCGGCAACTGGCGCACCCACAACCGCAACCACAAGGGACTCTGGGGGCCCGTGCACGGCGTCCTGGTCCATCACACCGTCACCCGCCGGCCGACCGACCCCGTCGCCCTCTGCCGCACCGGCTACGCCACTCTGCCCGGCCCGCTCTGCCACGGCGTGATCACCAAGGACGGGCGTGTCCACCTCGTTGGCTACGGCCGTACCAACCACGCGGGCGGCGGGGACCCGAAGGTCCTGGACCGCGTCATCGCCGAGGACTACGGCACCCGCCCACCGGCCCCCACCCGCGGCAACGCGAACGGCTTGGACGGCAACGCGCGCTTCTACGGCTTCGAGTGCGAGAACGCCGGCGACGGACGCGACCCCTGGACAGACGCACAGCTCGACGCGATCGAGCGCGCCACCGCGGCGGTGTGCCGCATCCACAACTGGGGAGCGAAGTCGGTCATCGGGCACCTGGAGTGGTCCGCCGACAAGATCGACCCCAAGGGCTTCACCATGCCCGCCATGCGGGCCCGCGTCGCCGAACGCCTGAAGCACCCCGCGGGCTGGACCCCGGGCAAGCCGGACACCCCCAAGCCGAAGCCTCCGACCGTGGAGGAGCGGCTGGCCACCCTGGAGAAGCGCGTCACCGCGCTGGAGAAGAGGCCCTCGTGAACACCGCCGCATTCTGGAAGGCGACCGCTGAACGCGTCGTGCGCACCTTCGCCCAGGCCCTCCTCGCCGTCCTCGGCGCGGGGAGCTTCGGCATCCTCGACGCGCCCTGGACGGCCGCGCTCAGCACTGCCGGCCTCGCCGCCGTCCTGGCGCTCCTGACCGCGGTTGCGACGAGCGGCGGCGCCGAGGGGCCGGGGGTTCTGGAGACGGTGCGGAGGCGGGAGTGACGTGACGCTGCCGGAGTCGCGTGACGTCGCGCTGGAGCTGTCCGAGCTGCGGCGGACGATGGAGGTTGGGTTCGCCGAGCAGCGCGGGCAGCTCGCGCTCCTGGTGCAGCGCGGCGACCAGACGGACAAGACGCTGGACGAGCACGAGCGGCGCCTGGACGCGCTGGAGCGCGGCCGGTGGCCGCTGCCGACGATCGCCGCGCTGGCCGGGGTGATCGGTGCCGGGTCGGGTCTGTTCGCTCTGCTGGCCCGCTAAAACGCTTCCCCCCTCCCGCCTTCGGGCGGGAGGGGGCCTTCGGCCTGCCTGGTCAGTGCAGGGCCTCGATGGCCCGCAAGATCAGGGCGCGCGCCTCTGCCCCATGAACGGCCAGATCGAAGAGCCGCGCGAACGCCCGCAGATAGATGTCCATCTCGCCCGGTGCCGTGACAGTGACCTTCGCGGCGAGCAGTTCCACGTGGATACGCGCGTCATCGAAGATCGTGAACTGTTCCAGCGGCCACATGACCTGTTCCCGTGGTGCCGTGGTGGGGATGACCCCCAGGGACACGGAGGGCAACGCCATCGCAGCGAGCAGCGCCCCGAGCTGGCCCGCCATCACGTCCGTGTCCCCGACGCGGTGGTGCAGGACGTGCTCCTCAATGAGGGTCGCGAACCGGTGATCTCCCTCGTGCAGTAGCCGCGCGCGCTCCATGCGTGCCTTCACGGCCTCGCTCACGTCGTCGGGGGTGCCGCGGAAGGCCGCGATGGTGCCCATGAGGGCTGTGGCGTAGCCAGGGGTCTGAAGGTAGCCGGGCACCACGTGGGAGGCGTACACCCGGAAGTGGCGGGTGCGCTCGTACCGCGCGGTCGAAGCCTCCTGCAACTGCTTCATGCCCCTGCGCTGGAGGCGCTTCCACTGAACGTACATGGAGTCGGCCTGGCGGTTGGCCGCGATCAGGTCCGCGGCCTGGTCGACGGCGTCGCAGGCCGTGCACCAGGCCTGGACGTCTGCGTCCGACGGGGCGGTGACGGCGTTCTCGATGCGGGACGACTTGGCCACCGACCAGCCGCAGCGTCGGGCGAGTTCCCTGCCGGTGATCCCCGCGTCCAGGCGCAGCTCCCGCAGGCGGCCCGCGAGAGCTGCGCGCGCTTCCTGCGCGCTGGACGTCGGGAAGGGCGGCATCGGCGGTTACTTGACCTCGTACTGGTCGTGCGGCACGGCTCGCTCCCAGACCCGTTCGAACGCGGCTGCGTGCTGGCCGACCACGGCGGGCTCGTCGCGCAGCTCCTTGGTGATCCACTCGCCGTCGCCCGAGAAGTGGTGGACGCGCATCAGCCGCTCGTCGAAGATCCACAGATCGGTGCCGGGGAGCAGCATGTCCCACGTGCGGTGGCGGGGCAGCCAGCGGACCTGCTCGCCCGCCTCGATGTTGGCGCGGGTCTGGTAGTGCTCCCACCGGATGTACGCGCTGACCGGCTCTGAGATGATTCGGGCCCGGCGCACCTGGACGCCGCGGGCGACAGCATCCGCGACGCTCTGATGATAGGGCCGCCACCACGAGGCGCGGTCAGACCAGTCGACTCGGCGGCCTTCCTGCCAAGCCTCGAAGCGAGGGTTGCTGTAGTAGGCATCCCGCATCTCCAGGTGGACGGCCGACTTCGTGGTGCCGACGAGAAGTTCAGCGAACTCCGGGATCAAGCTCATCGCACGCCTTCCTGATGATCGAGACCATACGGGCCGGGACCCTGATGATCCCCTCGCCGGGTGGGATCGGGACCCGCGCAGGCGACAGGGCCTCGCACTGGGTGACCGTCCTCTCGTCGGCCTCGTACCCCTGGATCAGCAGGTCTGACGTCGCACTGTCGACCCATACCGTTGGGCATCCGTCCTCATCCGTTTCAGGGTCGATACCGACGAAGTGAATGGTCATGGTGCCCCGCTTTCCGCGCTACTCGGTTGCAGAGATTTGCACCACGTTCATCCCCACGCGTCGTGCGGTCAAGGGGGCGTGCACCCGCACCTCATGAGCCTCAACACGCCTGTAATTCGGTGCAACTTCGTGGCGCTGGCTCCACGTCAGTTTCTAGCGTCGGTAGTTACGACAAGACCCCGGCGACCGCTGTCACGGCCCCGGGGCGTGGCCGACTGAATGGAGTCGACATGGGCGAGAGTACGGCAACCGCGGGCGCTGTCACCTGGCTCACGGGAGCGCGTGCCGACGTGCGCAGAGCGCTCGCCGCCTGGGACCGCGGAGACCTCGCGCCGGTCCCCGCCGGGGTGGCCTGGGACGTGGTGCGCATGCCGCAGCGCGTCGGCTGGCGCACTGTCCACCGTCTGCGCGCCGACGGCGCTCTGCTCGGGCCCGTGCTGCACACCGTGACCCACGTCGAGGCCCTCGTGCCCGCGGACACGGCGCGGTCCTGGTACGCCCCGCAGACCACGACGCTCGCCCGCGGTGACTTCGTCTCCGCCCCGGACCCGGCCGTCGTCGCCCCGCTCACCGCCCGCACCCGCTCCTGGATCGTGGCCCCGACGGCGCCCCTGTTCCTCACGGATCCCGACGAGCTGCGCGCCGCCTACCTGGCCGCGCACGAGGTGATGAAGGGGGTGGGGACGTGATCACCCGTGACCAGTCCCCGCTGGAGCGGCGCGCCGAAGCCGCCTACCTGATCTACATGGAGCACCTGCGGACCTGCCCCCGCTGCGGCACGGGCTGGACCAAGGAACGGTGCCGCGGCGCCGCCTACCTGCGCGACGATCTACGCCGAGCCCGGGCAGCCGTGCTGCGGTACGAGCCACACCCGCGACAGCCGAGGCGCCGGTGAATTCCCCAGACGTCGTCGCACGCCTGCTCCTGGCGACCGTGGAGCACGGGCCCGCGCTCACCGTTCCACAGGCCCAGGGCAACGCCTGCATCTGGTGCCCGACGACGCTGCACACCGGCAAGGGCATCAGCCTCGGCGGCGACGCCTACTGGTGCCCACACGCCTGCCCGCCCTGCCACGCCGCCCGCACCCAAGTCATCGCCACGTATGCCGACTGGAACGACCACCTCCTCACCTGCACCACGTGCCTCCAGGGCGCCCCCTGCGACTCCGCGCGGACACTACGCGAGGCACACGTCCAAGCGCGGACCGCCGTCGGCCGACCGTCGGTCTGGTGCATGAACTGCCTGACGATCATGCGACCGGGCGCGGTGTGGGAGCCACACCTCTGGCAGAGCCGCCGCGGCCCCGAACTCGACTACCGGCACACCGGCTCGTGCTCACCCAGGTCTCGTCCGAGCGAGCATGAAGCTTCGTCGGCCGAGCCGGACGGCATCAGGTGATGACAATGTCGGCCATGCTGGCGAGGGCACTTCGGAGTCGGCGGATCGCCTCTTCGGCATCCGTGTACTGCTGGAGGGTTGGCGAGACGGCGCCGAAGGTGGGGCCGTCTTCGGCTGACAAGGCGCGCCAGTGCAAGACTGGCGTGAGGGCAGTGGCTGCCGCGCCAAGGAACCAGGCTAGGCGTCCGTGGACGTGGGCGAGAGCGATAGCCACAGCAGCGAGCGCTTCTCGAAGGTGTTCCAGCCGATCGACGGCGGGCAGGGACTGCTGGGACTGCGGGGTGCCCACGGCGGCTTCCAACTCGGTGGCGGCCTTCGCCACGACGAGACGCTCGGCGGGGGTCAGTACCCACACCTGATCGCGGATCAATCGTTCGGCTTCCAGCGCCACGTCTTCAATGGCCCTCTGCATGTCCACGCTGGTCATCCTGTTTCTGCCCTGCCCGAGCGAGTTCGGGTATTGACGAGGACCGCGGAGTCGGTGTGATGTGCGTCCGCCGCCTCCGCTGCGCTCAGCCATCCGGTTGAGCGCGCCCGCCCCGTCCCCCGTATGGGGGGCGGGGCGGTTTACTGTGCGCGCAGACGCCCCCTGCCGCGTGATTCGGCAGGGGGCGCTCTTCCGGCCAGCGTGCCTTCCGAGCTTGCTGACCGGGCTCGCCTGGGGTAGTGCGTCAGGCCGACGGAATGGCCACGTCGGCCTCCCCACCAGGCACTGTACCCAGCGCAGGGGCCGATCTATAGCACGCGCACTACATCAACACGTGTGGGTGTCAGGGAAGTTCGCGTTCCGGCGTTCGCCCCCACCAGGTCATCACCTGGTAGATGGACATCATCCCCAGCGCCTCGCGCAGGTCCGCGAGCGCCTTGTGCACGCTGCGCTCCGCCAGCCCCAACCTCGGGCCCACCTGGGACTGCGAGGCGCCGGCCTCCAGCTCGCGCAGAATCCGGCGCTGGAGCTGGGTGCTCGTGGCGTCGCTGGCTGCGGGGGCGAGGTCCTGCCAGCGGGTCGCCTGCCACCAGAACATGTCGTAGACGGATCTCGCCCACGCGACGATCGCACGGTCGGTGACGTGCCAGCCCGCGTCCGGCTCGCTGTGCTCCCCGCTCAGGACGTTGTCGATGAACAGGTGGGCGCCGTCGACGATGACCATGCGGGGCATCCGGGCCGCGGTGACGCGCGCCTCGCCTCCGGCCTCCAGGAGTTCGGCGACGTACTCCGCGGTGGCTTCGTCCTTGAGGGCGGCGCTGTTGTACAGGGCCCGGTGGACCACGCCGTGGCTGACCGCGGCCCTGCCCCGCTGGCGTCCCATCTGCCGCACCGAGGGGTCCCGTTCTTCGGGCGGAGCGGGCTGCGCCGTGCACAGCTCCCGTGTAGCCGCCTTCAGGATCTCGCCTATGCGGGTGTTCATCTCGTCGCCGGTCGGCAGGAACTCGGAGCCGGGCCCGCTGTACATGCGGTGTGGCTCGAAGTGCGCGGCGAGCTGCTCCAGCGCGGGGAGGAGGGCGAGCCGCTGCACCGTACGGCTGAGCATCTCGTGCTCGGCGGTGAGGAGGCGGCGTACGGCGGCGCGCGGGTCGCAGGCGATGTAGCCCTCGGGGCTGTCCTCGATCAGGCCGAGGTTGAGGAGGCGGTGCGGTGTCCACCGTCGGGGCGGGGTTGCTCCGGCGGAGATCGCCGCGTAGGCCTCAAGATCCTTCTGTGTCAGGCCCAGCTCGGCCAGGGCTCTGATTGTTTCGTCGTCCACCCAGCTACCCCTTGTTCGTTCACAGTGCAACTTCCCGCAGATGCAGGTTTTCCCGCGCGCGCCCCCCTTGGGCTGGGGTCAGGATCATGTCAGCCTACGGTGGTGACAGGGGGGACGGAACGTTCCTCCTGAATCCTCACGGTCATCACGGAGGTGCCACATGTTCAGGGTCCGTTCGCTCTGCGCGGCTGTTCTGCTGGCCGTCGCGGCGTCCGTGGGTTTCAGCGCGACGGCGTCGGCGTCTCCGGCCGTGGCGAGCGCGGCCGAGGATGTCGTCCAGGAGCCGCCGGCGCCCGCGCCGGTGCCTGCTCCGCTGGGTGACCCTGGCTGGGGGTGACACAGACCCCGGTTGGATGCCCGGCAGAGTGCTGCCCGCGGCTGGGTGCTCGGGAGGCCCCGGTTCGTCGGCCAGTTGCTCGGGAGGGCTCCAGTCGGATGCCAGCGGCCCCCTACCGATCGACGCGGTAGGGGGCCGTGGTGTTGTCAGGGTAGAGGCGGCGCGCCTCATTCCGCACCAACAGGTTCCTGCTACTGCTTTTGGACGGATTCTGGATTATCAAGATCGTCACATGTAGAAGCCCGGTAGATCCTGGGGATCTACCGGGCTTCTGACCTGGCCTTGGGCCGCTGTGGGGCTAACTGGATTTGAACCAGTGACCTCATCCTTATCAGGGATGCGCTCTAACCAACTGAGCTATAGCCCCGCCGCGCTCTGCGGGGTTGTCCCGCGCGCTGACCACTGAAGATTAGCGCACGTGGCGGCCAGTCCCAAAATCGATGGCCCCTGGGCCCCTGGGCCCGGGGAGTCTCGCCGCCCCGCTCCCGCTCGGCGCCCTCCTTCCGGGCATGCTCCCGGGCTCTGCCGGGGCTCAGGGGCTCAGGGGCTCAGGGGCTCAGGGGCTCAGGGGCTCAGGGGCTCAGGGGCTCAGGATGCTCCCCCCGGGCGCACCCGGGTCCCCGCGCGCCGCCGCCCGTCCGTACACGCCGAAGGGCCCCTGCCGTCGGTCCGGAGTACGGACGACGGCAGGGGCCCTGTGGCGCGGGTGCGGGCCGGGGACGGTGTTACTCGTCCTCGGCCAGTGTCAGCTCCACGCCGCCCACGAAACCGGCGGAGAGGTTGTAGATGAACGCGCCGAGGGTCGCGAGCGCCGTGGCGAGGACCACGTCGATGACCGCGATGATCGTGGTGAACGTCAGCACGCGGGGCAGCGACAGGAACGCCTGGAGGTCGAAGCCGTTGGACTCGTTCGAGCCCGTGGCCTCCGAGATCGTGCCGCCGACGGTGGAGAAGACGCCCATCGCGTCCATGACCATCCACAGCACCGCCGCCGCGACGATCGTGCAGATGCCCAGCGCGATGGAGAGCAGGAAGCTGACCTTCATCACCGACCACGGATCGGCCTTGGCGACCCGAAGCCTGGCCTTGCGCGTGCGCGGGGTCGTGCGCGCCCCCGTACGCGGGCGGCGGACCGCCCCGGCCGGAGCCGCCTGGTAGGCCTGCGGCGGGTGGTACGGCTGCGCGCCCTGCTGCTGGGACGGGCGCTCGGTGGGCAGCGCGCTGGCGGCGGCGTCACCGCTTCCCCGGGTCTCGCCCGCGCCGAGCGCGTCACCGCCGCCGAGGACATTACCGCCGCCGAGCAGGTCGTCCTTGGCCAGGACGTCGTCGCCGAGCGGGTCCGCCTTGCCGAGCGCGTCGCCCTTGCCCAGCGCGTCGCCCTTGGTCCGGGCGCCTGCCTTGCCCCGCGTCTCACTCTTGCTCCGTGCGTCGGCCTTGCCGCGCGCGTCGCTCTTCTTGCGTGCGTCGCGCTTGCCGCGCGCGTCGCCGCCACCTCGCGTACCACCGGCTTCACGTACGTCACCGGCGCCGCCCGCGCGGCCGGTCGTACCGTCCGCACCGTCCGTCGCCTCGGACGTCTGCGTCCCTCGGCCTCGGGTGTCCGTCACAGTCCCCCCCTGGGATCCATGAGACTCGTGGGAGTCCGCATCAGTGGCGGAGCCACGGGCACCGTCCGTGCCGCTCGCACTTGCCTCAGCGGCTCCGGCGCCCGTGGCTCCACTCACGATGACTCACTCCTCGCGCTACTCGGCCGGGGACTCCGTGCCCTCGTCCGTACCGGCGGCCGGAGTGCCGTCGGACGATTCGTCGACTCCGTCGACTTCCTCGGCCTCGCGCCCGGCCTCGGCGTTACGTGCGATGCCGACGACGGCATCGCGCTTGCCCAGGTTGATCAGTTGGACGCCCATGGTGTCACGGCCCGTCTCCCTGACCTCGTTGACTCGCGTGCGAATCACACCGCCGGACAGGGTGATGGCGAGGATCTCGTCGGTCTCCTCGACCACCAGCGCGCCGACCAGCTCACCACGGTCCTCGACGATCTTGGCAGCCTTGATGCCGAGACCGCCACGGCCCTGGACGCGGTACTCGTCGACGGCGGTCCGCTTCGCGTACCCGCCGTCCGTTGCGGTGAACACGAACGTACCGGGCCGGACCACATTCATCGAGAGGAGCTGGTCGCCGTCGCGGAAGCTCATTCCCTTGACGCCCGAGGTCGCGCGGCCCATCGGGCGCAGCGCGTCGTCCGTCGCCGTGAACCGGATGGACTGCGCCTTCTTGCTGATCAGCAGCAGGTCGTCCGCGGCCGAGACCAGCTCGGCGCCGATCAGCTCGTCGTCCGAACCGTCGTCCGTCTCGCGCAGGTTAATGGCGATGACGCCGCCGGAGCGGGGCGAATCGTAATCCTTCAGAGGCGTCTTCTTGACCAAACCGCCCTTGGTGGCGAGGACCAGGTAGGGCGCCGCCTCGTAGTCACGGATCGCGAGGATCTCGGCGATCGCCTCGTCCGGCTGGAAGGCGAGCAGGTTCGCCACGTGCTGGCCGCGGGCGTCGCGGCCGGCGTCCGGGAGCTCGTACGCCTTGGCGCGGTAGACACGGCCCTTGTTGGTGAAGAACAGCAGCCAGTGGTGCGTCGTGGACACGAAGAAGTGGTCGACGATGTCGTCTTCCTTGAGCTTCGTGCCGCGGACGCCCTTGCCGCCGCGCTTCTGGGAGCGGTAGTCGTCCGTCTTGGTCCGCTTGACGTAGCCGCCGCGGCTGATCGTGACGACGATGTCCTCCTCGGCGATCAGGTCCTCGATGGACATGTCGCCGTCGAACGGCACCAGCTTGGAGCGGCGGTCGTCGCCGTACTTCTCGACGAGCGCGGTGAGTTCCTCGCTGACGATCGCGCGCTGCTTGGCGGGCGAGGCGAGGATCGTGTTGTACTCGTCGATCTTCTGCTGGAGCTCGGCGTGCTCCTGCAGGATCTTCTGGCGCTCCAGGGCGGCCAGGCGGCGGAGCTGCATCTCCAGGATGGCGTTCGCCTGGATCTCGTCGATCTCCAGGAGGCCCATCAGGCCCTCGCGGGCGACCTCGACGGTGTCGCTGCGCCGGATGAGCGCGATGACCTCGTCGATGGCGTCCAGGGCCTTCAGCAGGCCGCGCAGGATGTGGGCGCGCTCCTCGGCCTTGCGCAGCCGGAACTTCGTGCGCCGGACGATGACCTCGATCTGGTGGGTCACCCAGTGGCGGATGAACGCGTCCAGGGAGAGGGTGCGCGGGACGCCGTCGACGAGCGCCAGCATGTTGGCGCCGAAGTTCGTCTGCAGGTCCGTGTGCTTGTAGAGGTTGTTCAGGACGACCTTGGCGACCGCGTCCCGCTTCAGGACGATGACCAGGCGCTGGCCCGTACGGGACGAGGTCTCGTCGCGGACGTCCGCGATGCCGCCGACCCTGCCGTCCTTCACCAGGTCGGCGATCTTCTGCGCGAGGTTGTCCGGGTTGACCTGGTAGGGCAGCTCCGTGACCACCAGGCACTGGCGGTTCTGGATCTCCTCGACCTCGACGACCGCGCGCATCGTGATGGAGCCGCGGCCCGTGCGGTACGCCTCCTCGATGCCCTTGCGGCCCACCACGAGGGCGCCGGTCGGGAAGTCGGGGCCCTTGATGCGCTCGATCAGGGCGTCGAGGAGCTCCTCGTGCGTGGCCTCCGGGTGCTCCAGGGCCCACTGGGCGCCCGCGGCGACCTCGCGGAGGTTGTGCGGCGGGATGTTGGTCGCCATGCCGACCGCGATGCCCGCCGAGCCGTTGATCAGCAGGTTCGGGAAGCGGGACGGCAGGACCGTCGGCTCCTGGGAGCGGCCGTCGTAGTTGTCCGTGAAGTCGACGGTCTCCTCGTCGATGTCCCGGACCATCTCCATGGACAGCGGCGCCATCTTGCACTCGGTGTAGCGCATGGCGGCCGCGGGGTCATTGCCCGGGGAGCCGAAGTTGCCGTTCGAGTCCACCAGCGGCATGCGCATCGACCACGGCTGCGCGAGGCGGACCAGCGCGTCGTAGATCGAGGCGTCGCCGTGCGGGTGGTAGTTGCCCATGACGTCGCCGACGACGCGGGCGCACTTGTAGAAGCCCTTCTCGGGCCGGTAGCCGCCGTCGTACATCGCGTACAGGACGCGGCGGTGGACGGGCTTGAGGCCGTCGCGGACGTCCGGCAGCGCACGCGACACGATGACGGACATCGCGTAGTCGAGGTACGAGCGCTGCATCTCGGTCTCGAGCCCGACGGGCTCGATGCGCACCGTCTGACCCTCGCCGTCCTCAGGGGTGATGGGGTTGTTCTCGTCGGCCATGGCCGGTCAAGATCCTTTCGTACGTCAGTCAGCAGCCGTGGGGGTGCCTGACCGGCTCAGATGTCGAGGAAGCGGACGTCCTTGGCGTTGCGCTGGATGAACGAGCGGCGCGCCTCGACGTCCTCGCCCATGAGGACCGAGAAGAGGTCGTCGGCCTGGGCGGCGTCGTCCAGCGTGACCTGGCCGAGCACGCGGTGCTCGATGTCCATCGTGGTGATGCGCAGTTCCTCGGCGTTCATCTCGCCGAGGCCCTTGAAGCGCTGGACCGAGTCGTCCCGGATCCGCTTGCCGTGCTGGCGGCCGAGCTCGATCAGCGCGTCGCGCTCGCGGTCCGAGTACGCGTACTCGAAGTCGTCCTTGCCCCACTTGATCTTGTACAGCGGCGGACGGGAGAGGAAGACGTGGCCCGCCTCGACGAGCGGGCGCATGAAGCGGAAGAGGAACGTCAGGAGCAGCGTGTTGATGTGCTGGCCGTCGACGTCGGCGTCCGCCATCAGGATGATCTTGTGGTAGCGGAGCTTCTCGATGTCGAAGTCCTCGTGGACCCCGGTGCCGAAGGCCGAGATCAGCGCCTGGATCTCCTGGTTCTGCAGGATCTTGTCGACGCGGGCCTTCTCGACGTTCAGGATCTTGCCGCGGATCGGCAGGATGGCCTGGTACTCCGGGTTGCGGCCGGACTTGGCCGAGCCGCCGGCGGAGTCACCCTCGACGATGAAGATCTCGCACTTCGTCGGGTCGTTGGACTGGCAGTCCGAGAGCTTGCCCGGCAGGGACGCGGTCTCCAGCAGGCCCTTGCGGCGGGTGAGGTCGCGCGCCTTGCGGGCGGCCACGCGCGCGGTGGCGGCCTGGATGCCCTTGCGGATGATGTCCGCGGCCTCGTTGGGGTTGCGGTCGAACCAGTCCGTCAGGTGCTCGTGCACGACCTTCTGCACGAAGGTCTTCGCCTCGGTGTTGCCGAGCTTCGTCTTGGTCTGGCCCTCGAACTGCGGCTCGCCGAGCTTGACCGAGATGATCGCGGTCAGGCCCTCGCGGATGTCCTCGCCGGTGAGGTTGTCGTCCTTCTCGCGCAGCAGCTTCTTCTCGCGCGCGTAACGGTTCACCAGACCGGTCAGCGCGGCGCGGAAGCCCTCCTCGTGGGTGCCGCCCTCGTGCGTGTGGATCGTGTTGGCGAAGGAGTACACCCCCTCGGTGTACTGCGAGTTCCACTGCATCGCGATCTCCACCGAGAGCATGCGCTCCTTGTCCTCGGCTTCGATGTCGATGACGGTCGGGTGGACGACCTCGCCCTTGCGGGAGTTGAGGTACTTCACGAAGTCGACGATGCCGCCCTCGTAGTGGTACGTGACCGTGCGGGCCTCTTCGACGGTGTCGTCGGCGGCCTCGGCGGAGTCGGCGCCCGCCGTGGCCTTGGCCGACTCGCGCTCGTCGGTCAGCTTGATCGTCAGGCCCTTGTTGAGGAAGGCCATCTCCTGGAAGCGCCGCGACAGCGTCTCGAAGGAGTACTCGGTCGTCTCGAAGATGTCGCCGTCGGCCCAGAAGGTGACGGACGTGCCCGTCTCCGTGGTGGCCTCGTGCCGCTCCAGGGGCGCCGTGGGGGCGCCGCTCTTGTAGTCCTGCGTCCAGCGGTAGCCGTCGGTCCTGATCTCCACGGACAGCTTGGTGGAGAGCGCGTTCACCACGGAGACACCCACGCCGTGCAGACCACCGGAGACGGCGTACCCACCGCCGCCGAACTTGCCGCCCGCGTGCAGCACGGTCAGGACGACCTCGACGGCCGGCCTCTTCTCGACCGGGTGGATGCCCACCGGGATGCCGCGGCCGTTGTCGATGACGCGCACGCCGCCGTCCGCCAGGATGGTCACGTCGATGGTGTCCGCGTGCCCGGCCATGGCCTCGTCGACGGAGTTGTCGACGACTTCCTGGACCAGGTGGTGCAGACCGCGCTCACCGGTCGAGCCGATGTACATGCCGGGCCGCTTGCGGACCGCGTCCAGACCCTCGAGGACGGTGATGGCGCTGGCGTCGTACGATGCCGGGCCCTGGCCGGCGGCGGCCTCGGGAGGGACGGCGCCGTCGCCGGCGGCAGTGGACGGGATGTTCTCGTTGGGGTTGCCGGAATCGGCCACGAAGCGCCCTTTCTGGCACAGCACAAGCCAAGCTCCCGGCGCTGGCCGGAGCGGCTGCGGCGTGTTGCGTTGGTAAGCCTGGTTCAGCTCTTGCTCAGCTTCTCCCGCTGCTCCCCACGACTGGGGCGGGATTAGCCTCCAGTCTACCGGTAGCGCTGACAGTGATGGGGGTTTGCCGGTACCTGAGTCCGCATGTGCCGCCCTGAACCGGCCTCAGCCGACTCCCCATATGCGCCCCCGGCCTCCAAGAGGCTCACAGTGGCACTCAGCGCTTCGGGAGATCAACCCCGAGCTACTGGCCGGTTCTCCTCAGCCGTAGGTGTCGCCGGGGCCGGTGCTGCCGGGCGCGCGCAAGGGCCCGAAGCGGCGCGCGGGACCACCGGGGCCGAGGACCTTGAGGAGGCGTACGGTGCCGTGGCCCAGGTCCTCGTTCAGCCGTCCGACGAGCTGGGGGGCGAGGAGGCGCAGGTTCGTCGCCCAGGCCGTGGAGTCGCACTGGACGGTCAGGACGCGCTCGTTCTCGTCGTACCGCTGCGGTACGCAGTGCTTGGCCAGGTCCTCGCCGACGATCTGGGGCCAGCGGCCCATCACACCGCCGACGGCGGCCGGGGTCTCCCAGCCGCGCTCGGTGATCAGCCGGTTGATGGCGGAGCCGAGCGGCAGCGGGTCGCGGCCGTCGGCGCGCGCACCGGAGCGGAGCCCGCCGCGCCGGGCCTGCTTCTTCTGCCGGGTCGCGTCCCCGCGCGCGCGTGCCTGCTCCTTGGCGGCGCGCAGCGCGACGCGGGCCAGGTCGACGCCGGAGGGCTCGGCGGGCTCGGACCCGGGCCCGGGCGTGCGGGGGGTCTCAGGGGAGTCGGTCATACGCGCCGCACCTCGCCTCCGGAGACGGCGTAGCGGGCCCCGCTCAGCGCGCCCGGCACGTCGTCGTCCACGGCGGCGGTCACCAGGACCTGCTCGCCGGGGGCCACCAGTTCCGCGAGCCGCTCGCGGCGCCGCGCGTCCAGCTCGGCGAAGACGTCGTCGAGGACCAGGACCGGCTCGTTCCCCTCGGCCCGCAGCAGGTCGTACGAGGCGAGCCGCAGGGCCAGCGCGAACGACCACGACTCCCCGTGGGAGGCGTACCCCTTCGCGGGCAGCTGGCCGAGTCGGAGGAGCAGGTCGTCCCTGTGGGGTCCCACGAGGGTGACGCCCCGCTCGATCTCCTGCTTGCGGGCCTCGTCCAGCGCGGCGAGCAGTTGCTCGTACAGCTCCTCGCGCGCGTGGGCGACGATCCCGGGCGACGAGGGCTTGTAGTCGAGGCCGAGGGGGCCGCCGCCGGGGGCGAGCTGCTCGTACGCCTTGTCGGCGAGCGGCTGGAGCGCGGCGATCAGGTCCAGGCGCTGGGCGAGGAGCTCGGCGCCCGCGCGCGCGAGGTGCTGGTCCCACACGTCGAGGGTGGACAGGTCCATGGAGCGGCCGCCGTGGCGCCGGGCGAGGGCGGCGGACTTCAGGAGCGTGTTGCGCTGCTTCAGGACGCGGTCGTAGTCGGACCGGACGCCCGCCATCCGCGGGGAGCGGGCGGTGACCAGCTCGTCGAGGAACCGGCGCCGCTCGCCGGGGTCGCCCTTGACCAGGGCCAGGTCCTCGGGCGCGAACAGGACCGTGCGCACGATGCCCAGCACGTCGCGGGGCCTGACCTGGGAGGACCTGTTGATCCGGGCGCGGTTGGCCTTGCCCGGGTTCAGTTCGAGCTCGACGAGCTGCTGGCGCTCGCCCTGCCGGACGGCGGCGCGCACGACGGCCCGGTCGGCGCCCATGCGCACCAGGGGCGCGTCCGAGGAGACCCGGTGGCTGCCGAGCGTCGCGAGGTAGCCGACGGCCTCGACGAGGTTGGTCTTGCCCTGGCCGTTCGGGCCCACGAACGCGGTGACGCCCGGGTCGAGCGGAACCTCGACCTGGGCGTAGGAACGGAAGTCGGCCAGGGACAGGTGCGTGACGTGCATGGTGTGCGCCGACCTCCCCCGGCTGGCTTCCTGTGCTGCTGACGTGCTGCGGACGTACCGCGGTCCGCACTGCGGTCCGCGCCGCGGGCCGTGCGCCCGCCGTGGCCGGGCCCGACCGCGCGGCGCGGCGGGCGCACGCGGTCCGGCCGGTCCCGCGCCGGCCCGCCGCTGTCCCCACAGGCTGTGGACGACGGGCCGCGCGGGCTGTGGATCAGTGCTCGCTCTTGGACTCGACCGCGTGGCCGCCGAACTGGTTGCGCAGCGCGGCGATCATCTTCATCTGCGGCG